>CAZIZD010000050.1:0-15865 GCA_964543615.1 uncultured Alcaligenaceae bacterium
TGGGATGGATTGGCGCGCCAACGCGGCGCACACCCACCAACCCTATCTTGGTCCGGCGCGGGCGCCTACAAGTTCCGCGGGCGCTAGGGGCGAACGAGTTCCACGAGGGAACGGCCGGTCATTTCCGCGGGCTGGGGCAGGCCCATCAGGGCGAGCATGGTCGGGGCGATGTCCTGCAGCGCGCCGCCGGGCGCGAGGCGCGCGGGGCGGCCGACGTACACGAACGGCACGCGGTTCAGGGTGTGTGCCGTGTGCGGCTGCGCGGTGCCCTCGTCGTACATGCGCTCGCAGTTGCCGTGGTCGGCGGTGATCAGCACCTCGCCCCCGGCAGCCCGCGTGGCCGCGACGACGCGCCCCACGCACGCATCCAGCGTCTCGACCGCGGCGACCGCGGCCTGGAGGTTACCCGTGTGCCCGACCATGTCACCGTTGGCGTAGTTGCAGACGATCGCGTCGTACTTGCCCGAGCCGATGGCGGCAACGAGCCTGTCGGTGACCTCCGGGGCGCTCATCTCGGGTTTGAGGTCGTAGGTCGCGACCTTGGGCGAGGGAACGAGAATGCGGTCCTCGCCCGGGTAGACCGCCTCCATCCCGCCGTTGAAGAAGTAGGTGACGTGCGCGTACTTCTCGGTTTCGGCGATGCGGAGCTGCGCGAGGCCGAGATCGGACAGGTACTCCCCGAAGCCGTTGCGGATGGTCTGCGGCCCGAACGCGACGGGGAGGCCGCGGAAGTCCTCGCCGTAGGAGGTGAGGCACACGTAGGCCGCGAGCCTGGGCAGCCGCGCGCGCTTGAAGCCGTCGAACGACGGATCGGTGAGCGCGCGCGTGATCTCGCGTGCGCGGTCGGCGCGGAAGTTCATGAACACGACCACGTCGCCGTCGCGCATCGTCGGTGCCGCGCCGTCCTGCAGGATGGCGGTGGGCTTCACGAACTCGTCGGTCTCGCCGCGCGCGTAGGCGGCGTCGAGCGCTCGCGCGGCGCTTGGGGCGGTGTAAGGCGCGCGGCCGTCGACCAGCAGCGCGTAGGCCTGGGACACGCGGTCCCAGCGCTGGTCGCGGTCCATCGCGTAATAGCGGCCGCAGATGGAACCGATACGGGCTCCGGCGTGGCGCGCGCAGACTTCGTCCATGCGGGCGAGCGACTCCTGCGCGCTCCTGGGTGGCGTGTCGCGCCCGTCCAGGAACGCGTGCACGACGATGGAGCGCGCGCCGCGGCTCGCGGCGAGGTCCACCATCGCGGCGACATGGCGCTCGTGGCTGTGCACGCCACCCGGCGACAGGAGCCCCAGGACGTGCAGCGTGCCGCCGCTGCGGCTCGCGGCCGCCACGGCCTCGCCGAGCACGGGATTGGCGGCGAACTCGCCCGTCTCGATCGCATGGTCGATGCGGGTCAGGTCCTGGTACACCACGCGGCCGGCGCCGATGTTGAGATGCCCGACCTCGGAATTGCCCATCTGGCCCTCGGGCAGGCCCACGTGGCGCTCCGAGGCGTCGATGACGGTGTGGGGCGAGGAGTCGAGGATCGCGCGCCAGTGCGGCATGCGCGCGTTGCTGATCGCGTTGTCGGGCGCGGGATCGCGCGTGCCGAAGCCATCGAGGATCAGCAGCACGACGGGTCGCACGTCGGGCTGCGAACGGGCGGTGCGGACGGGGGAAGCTTGCGCGAGGACGGTCGGGATGGTGGACAAGCGGCGGCGGGATCGGTTGTTCGGGAGGGCGCAACGGTGGTTCGGGTATGATTTTACCGTCCCATCGCAAGGTCAACAGCATGTCGTTCGTCGAGAAAAACTGGATTTTGTTCCTCGCGCTCTTCATCTCCGGGGCGATGATCCTGTGGCCGCTCGTGCAGCGCCGCATGTCTTCCATGAAGGAGGTGGGCACGCTCAACGTGACGCACCTCATCAACCACCAGAACGCGCTGCTCCTCGACGTGCGCGAGACCTCCGAACTCACCTCCGGCAAGCTTCCCAACGCCGTGCACATTCCACTGTCGCAACTCAAGAATCGCGTGGGCGAGCTGTCCAA
Source organism: uncultured Alcaligenaceae bacterium (assembly GCA_964543615.1). Classification (GTDB taxonomy): domain Bacteria; phylum Pseudomonadota; class Gammaproteobacteria; order Burkholderiales; family Casimicrobiaceae; genus VBCG01. Next base: position 2,026 of record CAZIZD010000050.1, read on the forward strand.
GGCGACGTCGCGGCCGGTGGTCGTGTATTGCGCGATGGGTCGCCGGGCCCGCGCTGCGGGCAGCGTGCTCGAGGGTGCGGGATTCAAGGATCTGTACCTGCTGAGCGGCGGCATCCGCGCCTGGAAGGATGCGGGCCTGCCCCTCGAAGCCGTCACCGCCTGATGCCGCATCCGGCGCCATGACCGACGACGCGGAATCCGCGAGCATTGCAGCGCCCGTCATGATGTACTCGACGGCGGTGTGCCCCTACTGCGTCCGGGCCGAGCGATACCTGCACGCGAAAGGCGTCACCGACATCGCCAAGATCCGCGTCGACCTCGAGCCCGCGCGCCGGGTCGAGATGATGGAAAAGACCGGCCGCCGCACCGTGCCGCAGATCTACGTCGGCGAGACGCACGTGGGGGGGTTCGACGACCTGGTTGCGCTCGACCGGGCGGGCGGTCTCGATCCCTTGCTTCGCGGCGCCTGACCCGCCGTCAGGTGCGGAAGCGGCGGCGGGCACCCCCGTCCGTGCGCTAAAATGATTGGTTTCAGGCGCGTTTCCGTCGCGAATTCGCGCGGATCCAGCGCGCTCCCTTCGAGTTTCCCACCAAGGACATCACAGGCATGGCCGATCAACCCACCGCCGCGCCCGCCGGCGACGGCAACGGGCTCCAGCAGCCCGGCTTCTCCATCGAGCGCATCTACATCAAGGACCTTTCCGTCGAGAATCCCGGCTCGCCTCAGTCGTTCCAGCTCACTCAAGCGCCGCAGATCGAGGTCGGATTGCGCACGCGCGGCGAGCAGGTGGGCGAAGGCCTCTTCGAGTGTGTGCTCACTCTCACCGTCACCGCGACTGCCGAAGGCAAGAGCGTCTTTCTGGTGGAGGCGTCGCAAGCGGGCCTGTTCGCCATTCGCGGTGTGCCGGCCTCGGACATGCAGCCCGTCCTGGCCATCCACTGCCCGAACGTGCTCTTTCCCTACGCCCGCGAGACGGTGGCCGACGCAATCATGCGCACGGGGTTCCCGCCCGTCCATCTCGCGCCGGTCAACTTCGAGCTGCTCTATCAGCAGCAGCTCGCCCAGATGGAGCAGGCGCCGTCGGCCCCCAATTGACGCCACGAGCCGCCCGGCGGGTTGCGCAAGCCGCCGCCTTTGCCGCGGCGGTGGCCGCTGCACTGCCGTCGCTCGCCGCGGATTATCGCGTCACGGCGGACGCCCCCGCGGTGCTCTACGACGCGCCCTCGGCCAAGGCCAAGCCGCTTTTCGTCTACGGCCGTGACGTCCCGATGGAAGTGCTGGTAAGCGTCGAGGGCTGGACCAAGGTGCGCGACAGCGGAGGAACCATCGGATGGCTCTCCGCAAAGACGCTGTCGGACAAGCGCATGCTGCTCGTGCGCGTGCCGTCGGCGGAAGTTCGGGCCAATGCGGAAGAGTCCGCCGCGCTCGTCTTCCGCGCCGAACAGAACGTGCTGCTCGAACTCGCCGAATCCGCGGCATCGGCGTCGGCCACGGCTTCGCCCGGGTGGGTGAAAGTGCGCCACCGTGACGGGCAGACCGGATACGTGCGCATCTCCCAGGTCTTCGGTCTCTAGGGGGCGCGCATGACCCGCGTCGCGGTGCTTGGCGCAGGCGCGTGGGGAACGGCGTTTGCGGCTCACCTCGCTTCACGCACGGCGGCACGCCCCGCGGTCACCCTTTGGGCGCGTGACGCCGCGAAGGCACGCGCCCTCGTGGCTGCGCGGGAGAACGTGCGGTACCTCCCGGGTGTCGCGTTGCCCCCGGATCTCGCCGTCACGGGCTCCCTCGACGCGGCGCGCGATGCGGACGTATTGTTCTCCGCGGTTCCGATGGCCGCGGTTCCCGACCTCGTCCGCGCCCTTGCAGGAGCGGGCATTGCCGCGCCGCTCGTCCTGCTCGCGAAGGGATTCGTCACGTCGCCGGACTCAACGGGCGGTGCCGCGCTCGCGCACCAGTTCCTTGCGGCGCGCTGGAGTGCGGGTGTCGGCATCGTCTCAGGACCGAGCTTTGCCGAGGAGGTGGCGCGCGGACTTCCCACGGCACTGGCGGTGGCCGCCACCGTGCCCGGTCTTGCGCGGACAACAGCATCGATGATTCGCGGCGAAGCGATGCGCGTGTACGAGTCGGACGACATCGTGGGCGTGGAGGTCGGCGGCGCGGTCAAGAACGTCCTCGCGATTGCCGCGGGCGCGAGCGACGGGCTGGGCTTCGGGCACAACGCGCGCGCGGCCCTCGTCACGCGGGGCCTCGCCGAGACCGGGCGCCTGTCGGCCGCGCTCGGCGGCTCGCGCGAGACGCTCATGGGCCTCGCGGGCTTGGGCGACCTCGTGCTCACCTGCACCGGCAATCTCTCCCGCAACCGTCGCGTAGGCCTCGGGCTGGCCGAGGGGCGCGATCTCACGGCGATTCTCGCGGACCTGGGCCACGTGGCGGAGGGCGTGCCCGCCGCCCGCGCCGTGCGCGCACTGGCCCGGCTGCATGGCGTGGACATGCCCATATGCGAAGCGGTGGACCGCGTTCTGAACGAGGGTCTCTCGCCGCGGCAGGCGGTGCTCGAGCTCCTGCGCCGCGAACCGCGGCCCGAGTCGACCTAGCCGCCGTCCGCGCCATCCTGGCCGGGGGTGGGCATCGCACCCGGCGGCAGCGCGAAGGCCTGTTGCCGCCAGGCCTCGTACACGGCGACCGCCACCGCGTTGGAGAGGTTGAGGCTGCGCACGCCCGGCCGCATCGGGATGGCGAGGCGCGCATCCATCGGGAACTCTTCCACGATCGCAGGCGCCAGGCCGGAGGTTTCGCAGCCGAAGACCAGGACGTCGCCCGGGGCGAAGCGGGTCTCGTAGAGCGTGCGCTGCGCTCGCGTGGTGAAAGCGAAGGCCCTCGCCATGCGCGCACCGAAGAAATCCGTGCATGCCGCCCAGTCGCGATGGACGCGCACGCTCGCGTACTCGTGATAGTCGAGGCCGGCGCGCCTCAAGTCGCGGTCGTCCATGCGAAAGCCGAGCGGCTCTACGAGGTGCAGCTCCGTCGCCGTGTTGGCGGTGAGACGGATGACGTTGCCGGTGTTGGGCGGGATTTCCGGCGCCACGAGGACCACGGCGAACATCGCGCGATCACTTTCACGGTCAGGCGAAGCGCGGAAGTGTACGCGCGACGACCCACCCCGCGACGACGCGTGCTCCGCCAGCCTGGGCCGCACGCGACGCGGCCGCGAGCGTGGCGCCCGTCGTGAGGACGTCGTCGACGATCGCGATGCGCTTCCCCGCCAGATCGGATTGGGCGACGAAGGCGCGCTGCACGTTGCTTGCGCGCGCGCGACGGCCCGACGCGGCCTGCGGCGCAGCATCGTGGAGGCGCGTCAATCCGCGCACGACCGGAAGTGCGAGCCGCCGCGAGAGCCTGCGCGCGATTTCGTCGGCCTGGTTGAATCCGCGTTCCCGCTGTCTTGGCGGCGCGAGCGGCAACGGCACGATCGCGTCCGGACGCGCGCCGATCGTGGCCGCCAGAGCATCGGCGAAGAAGTCGGCGTAGGCCAAGGCCCCCGAGTACTTGAATGCGCCGATGAGACGGTCGAGCGGATACGCGTAGGCGAACGCGACGCGGGCTTCGCCCCACGGCGGCGGGCGCGCCGTGCATACGCGGCACGCGCCGCCGGAGGACAAAGGCAACGCGCAATGCGGACAGGGCGATCCGATGCGAGGCAAGGCGCGAGTGCAGTCGTGGCACACCAGTGCGGATGCGCACGGCGCCGTGCACAGTGCGCACGCCTGCGGCAGTGCGTGCGCGAGCGTTGCGGCAGCGCGGCGAAGACCAGCCCGGAGCGCGCCGCCGATGCGCTCGCCGGCGGACATGTTGTCAAATAATGCGGCCGCAGAATTTGACATCGACATGGGCACTCTCCACACTTCGCCGACTCGAAACTTCGATGGAAGGCCCCCGAAGCATGCGATGCATGACGAAGGACGCGCCATCGTCCGAACGGATGACCGACCTGCAAATCGACGCCGCCACGCCCGCCACGTCTGTCCCCTCCCCTTCCACCGGACGCGCGGCGCAGCAAGCCCACGCACCGACCTCGCGCTGGACGCCCGCGACCGTCGGCGAGCTGTTCGCCCTGCCCTTCCTCGATCTCCTGCACCGGGCGCAGGAAGTGCACCGCGCGCATCACGCGCCCAATGCCGTGCAGCTCTCGACCCTCATCTCGATCAAGACCGGCGGCTGCCCCGAGGACTGTGCGTACTGCCCGCAGGCGGCGCGCCATCACACGGGTGTCGCGAGCGAGGCGATGCTCGGGGTGGACGAAGTGCTGGCAGCGGCGCGCGCGGCCAAGGACGCCGGCGCCACCCGCTTCTGCATGGGCGCGGCCTGGCGCGGACCGAAGGATCGCGATCTCATCCCGGTGCTCGAAATGGTCAAGGGCGTGAAGGCACTCGGCCTCGAGACCTGCGCGACGCTCGGCATGCTCCGTGACGGCCAGGCCGAAGCGCTGCGGGACGCAGGCCTCGACTACTACAACCACAACCTCGACACCGCGCCCGAGTTCTACGGCGAGATCGTGTCGACGCGTACCTACGACGACCGCATCGGCACGATCGGGCGCGTGCGCGACGCGGGCATCCACGTGTGCTGCGGCGGAATCGTGGGCATGGGCGAGTCGCGCGCGCAGCGCGCCGGCCTGATCGCGAGGCTCGCCAGCCTCGACCCCTATCCCGAGTCCGTGCCGATCAATCATCTCGTGCAGGTCGAGGGCACGCCACTGCACGACGCGATGCAGGGTGAGTCCGCGCTCGATCCGTTCGAATTCGTGCGCACCATCGCGGTCGCCCGCATCACGATGCCGCTCGCCAAGGTGCGCCTGAGCGCCGGGCGGCGCGAGCTGGGGGACGCGGTGCAGGCGCTCTGCTTCATGGCGGGCGCCAACTCGATCTTCTACGGCGACCGCCTCCTCACGACGGGCAACCCCGACGTCGAAGCCGATCGCGCGCTCTTCGCGCGCCTGGGGCTCGTGCCGGAAGCGTGACGTCCGCGCTCATCGCCGGGCTCGAAGTCGGCCTACGAAAGCGCAGCGACGAAGGCCTCGCGCGAACACGCCGCGCGGTCGCGTCGGCGCAGGGCCGCACGCTCTGGGTCGACGGCCGCGAGCTCCTTGCCTTCGCGAGCAACGACTATCTTGGCCTCGCCGCGCACCCGGCCATTGCAGCCGCGGCACGCGAGGCGCTCGCGCGCTGGGGCGTGGGCGCGGGCGCTTCGCACCTCGTGTGCGGGCACACGGAGGCGCACGAGGCGATGGAACGCGAGCTCGCGGCCTTCGTCGCGCCGTGCGCCGGTGCGCGCGCCGCGTCGTTCTCGTCTGGATACCTCGCCAATCTCGCGATCCTGTCGGCGCTCGGCGATCGCGACACCGCGATCTTCGCCGACCGACTCAACCACGCGTGCCTCAACGACGGCGCGCTGCTCGCGCGGGCCGCGCTGGTCCGCTACGCGCACGGCGACGTCGCGGCGCTCGCCCGGCGGCTCGAATCCTCCGGCGCGCGGCGCAAGATCGTCGCGACCGACGCCGTGTTCAGCATGGACGGCGACGTGGCACCGCTGCGCGAAATCCTCGAACTCGCGCACCGGCACGACGCCTGGCTCGTGGTCGACGACGCGCACGGCTTCGGCGTGCTCGGCGAGGGCCGTGGCAGCCTCGCCCATTGCGGCATCGCGTCCGATCGCATCGTGTACATGGGCACGCTCGGCAAGGCCGCGGGCGTCGCGGGCGCCTTCGTCGCCGCGCACCCGGCGGTGATCGAGACGATCGTGCAGACCGCGCGCCCGTATGTCTACACGACGGCGCAGCCGCCCGTGCTGGCCGAAGCCGTGCGGGCATCGCTTGCGCTCATCCGCGAGGACGCGGGCCGCCGTTCGCGGCTTCTCGCGAACATCGCGCGCTTTCGCGACGGCGCGAGCGGCCTGCCGTGGAAGCTCCTGCCTTCGCCGACGGCCATCCAGCCGCTCGTGTGCGGCGAGCGCGACGCGGCGACCGCGTTGTCGGCACGGCTCGCCGAGCGCGGCCTGTGGGTGCCGGCGATACGTCCGCCCACCGTGCCCGAAGGTACCGCGCGTCTGCGCGTCTCCCTCTCGGCCGCGCATACCGACGACGACGTCCACCACCTGCTGGCGGCGCTTCGCGAGTGCGCATGACGGGCACCGGGGCGACGCGCGGGAACCTGCACGTCGAGAGCGTCGGCGACGGCCCTCCGCTCGTGCTGCTGCACGGCTTCGCGATGCACGGCGGCCTCTTCGCGCCCGTGTTGCACGCGCTCGCACCGCGGCATCGCGTGCACGTCGTCGACCTGCCGGGGCACGGTCACTCGGAGGCGACAGGGGCGGCCAGTATCGATGAGGTCGCGGATCAGGTGGTTGCATCGCTCGGTCTTTCGGAGCCTGTCTCGATGCTGGGCTGGTCGTACGGCGGCCTCGTCGCGCAGCGCATCGCGCACGCGCGGCCGGATGCGCTGACCGCGCTCGTGCTCGCGTGCACCTCGCCTCGCTTCGTCGCGGGCGACGACTGGCCCCACGCCATGAGCCGCGACACGTTGTCCCGATTCGGCGACGAGCTTCGCGTGTCCTACCGGCTCACGCTGCAGCGGTTCCTCACGCTGCAGGTGCAGGGGAGCGAGGCGGGGCGCGCGACGCTCGCGTCCCTGCGCCAGGCGCTTTTCGCGCGGAGCGCGCCGTCGCAGGCGACGCTGGCCGCGGTGCTCAGGATGCTGATGGACACCGATGCGCGCGAGGCGGCCTCCGCCATTCGCGTTCCGACGCTCGTGATCGCCGGGTCGCGCGACGCGCTCACGCCCGCGGCCGCGGGCGCCTGGCTTGCGCAGGCGATTCCGAATGCGCGCCACGCGGCGATCGACGGCGCGGCGCACGCGCCCTTCCTCTCGCATCGCGACGCCTTCCTCGGCGCGGTGCAATCCTTTCTCGATGAGCACGCCCGGCTTCCCGGCGCCTGATCCGCGCGACGTCGATCCGCGCGCCGTTCGCCGCGCGTTCGCGCGCGCCGCGGCGACCTACGACGCCGCGGCCGCGCTGCAGCGGGAAGTGGCCACGCGCATGGCGCAGCGCCTCGACCTCGTGAAGCTCGTGCCGTCGCTCGTGCTCGACGCAGGCTGCGGCACGGGGGAGGCGGTGGGCGAGCTCGGAATCCGCTATCCGAGCGCGCGCGTCGTCGCCCTCGACAGCGCGCTGCCCATGGTGCAGGCGGCGCGTGCGCGGGCGCGGCAGGGCCGGTCCCTGCTGCGCCGGCTGCTCTCCGGCGTCGTGCGCGGACCGGCCGCACCCCTTTGCGTGTGCGGGGACCTCAACGGCCTTCCGCTGCGCGGCGTGGCGTTCGACCTCGTATGGAGCAATCTCGCGCTGCAGTGGGTGAACGACCCGGCCCGCGTCTTCGCGGAGTGGCGGCGCATCCTCAAGGTGGGCGGGCTCGTGTCGTTCACGACGTTCGGTCCCGATACCCTGCGCGAGATCCGGAGCGCGTTCGGCCGCGCCGACACGTTCACGCACACCAACCGCTTTCCCGACATGCACGACCTGGGGGATATGCTGGTGCACGCGGGCTTCGCCGATCCCGTGATGGACCAGGAGCACATCACTGTCACGTACGAAGAACCCATCGCGCTCCTGCGCGAGCTCAAGGGGCTCGGCGCGACCAACGCCACGCGCGGGCGTCCGCATGGGCTCACGGGGCGCGCGCGATGGCAGAAGATGCTGCGCTCGCTCGAGGCGCTGCGGCGCGACGGCCGAATCCCGGCCACTTTCGAGGTCGTCTACGGTCACGCATGGAAAGGTGAGCCGACGCGCACGCCCGACGGTCATCCCATCGTGAAGGTCAGTCCACGCCCCCGCCAATGAACGGCATCTTCGTCGCGGGGACCGACACCGGCGTGGGCAAGACGCGCGTCGCGGTCGCACTCGTGCGCGCACTCCGCGACGCAGGGTTTCGCTGCGCCGGCATGAAGCCGGTGGCGGCGGGCATCGAGCCCGGCGGCGGCATCAACGGCGACGTCGCGGCACTCGCCGCGGCCGACGGCCTCGACCTGCCGATGCGCGTGCGCAATCCCTATGCGTTCGCCGATCCGATCGCGCCGCATCTCGCCGCGCGCGACGAAGGAACGGTCATGCGCCTCGACACGATCGCCGCGGCGTCGCGCGCCATCGCGCCGCACGCCGAAGTCCTCGTCGTCGAAGGCGCGGGCGGCGTGCGCGTCCCGCTGGCCCCCGGCCTCGACATGCTCGACGTGGCGGGATGCTTGGGGCTTCCCGTGCTGCTCGTGGTGGGCGTTCGCCTGGGCTGCCTCAACCACGCGCTCCTCACCGCGGACGCGGTAACCCGCCGCGGCCTCACGCTCGCGGGCTGGGTCGCCAACCGCATCGATCCCACGATGCTGCGGGCGGACGACAACGTGGCCGAGCTCGATCGCCTTCTCGCCGCGCCGAGGGTGGGCGAAGTGGCTTTTGACGCGATGCCCGCCTTCGATCCCGGCGCGCTGTCGCGGCTGGGCTTCGGTTCGGCACCCAAAGCGTGCTAACATTTTGCGCTTTGCAGCAGCGAAGTCCCGCGAAGCGTCCGTCCAGTTCGTGCCGAGCGCAGCTCTACCGCCGCCTCCCGCCGACCCCGAGTACTGCGTGGTCGCGCGGACGAACGACTCGCTTCCAGGACGGCGCCGGTGGCAGGTGTTCGGAGCCCTCGCGGCGGTTAGCCTTGCGGTCGCGGCTGCCTTCGCGGCGGCGGGCGCATGGCCCGTGCTGGGATATTCGTTGCTCGAGATAAGCGTCCTCGCCTGCGCGTTCGCGTGGTGCGGGAGGCACGCGGAAGACTGGGAGCGCCTCGTGATCGCCGGCGACAGTGTGATCGTCGAGCGAAGCAGGGGGCGCAAGCAGGAGCGGCGCGAGTTCGACCGTCACCGGTTGCGCGTCGAGGTGGAGCAGGGCGGCGATCCGCGAGGGTCCTCCCGGGCGCCACGGGTATTTTTGCGCGGGGGCGATGCCGCGTTCGAGTTCGGACACGCACTGCCCGCGGCCGAAAGGCTCGCAGTCGCACGCGAGCTGCGAAGGCTGACGGGATTGCGCTTCTGATCAGAGGACGGCATCGGATTGGCACGATCGATCGGGGATAGCATGGTTCGCAAAGAAAGTGCAACGAAAGCGGGGCGCCTCGCGCACATGCCCGCAATCGCGGCGTGCACGGGCATGGCCGCACTCCTGCCGGGAGTGGCGCAAGCCCAGTGGCTGTGGAACATCCAGCAGCCCGTCACGCCGGTGGCGCAGCAGATGTTCGACCTGCACTCGTACATCTTCTGGATCTGCGTCGTGATCTTCATCGGCGTGTTCGGGGTGATGTTCTACTCGATCATCAAGCACCGTAAGTCGGTGGGTCACCAGGCGGCGCAGTTCCACGAGAACACCACGGTCGAGGTGGTCTGGACCGTGATCCCCATCCTCATCCTCCTGTTCATGGCGTGGCCCGCCACCAAGACGGTGCTCGCGATGAAGGACACCTCGTCGCCCGAGGTGACGATCAAGATCACGGGCTACCAGTGGAAGTGGGGCTACGACTACCTCGAGCATGGCTTCGGCTTCTACTCGAACCTGTCCACCCCGCTCGCGCAGATCGAAGGCAAGGAGCCCAAGGGCCCCAACTACCTGCTCGAGGTCGACAACCCGATGGTGGTGCCGGTCAACGCGCGCGTCCGCCTCATCCTCACCGCCAACGACGTCATCCACTCCTGGTGGATCCCGGCCTTCGGCGTGAAGCAGGACGCCATCCCCGGCTTCGTGCGCGACAGCTGGTTCAAGGCGGAGAAGGTGGGCACGTACCGCGGCCAGTGCGTGGAGCTCTGCGGCAAGGAGCACGCGTTCATGCCGGTCGTGGTCGAGGTCAAGTCGAAGGAAGACTACGCGAAGTGGCTCGCCGACCAGAAGCAGAAAGTGGCCGCGGCCGCCGACGATCCCAACAAGGCCTGGACCGAGGCCGAGCTCGTCGCCAAGGGCGCGACGGTCTATGCCGCCAATTGCGCCGCATGCCATCAAGCCAACGGCAAGGGCGTGCCCGGCGCGTTCCCGGCGCTAGAGGGCAGCAAGATGGTGACCGGCCCCGCGGCCGACCAGATCGCCATCGTCGTGCACGGCAAGCCCGGCACCGCCATGCCCGCGTGGAAGCAGCTCTCCGACGTCGACATCGCGGCGGTGATCACGTACACGCGCAACAGCTGGGGCAACAAGGCGGGCGACGTCCTGCCGGCCGCGATCAAGACCGCGCGCCAGTAACGCGAGCCAGGGAATCGAGGAGCATCAGATGAGCAGCATTCCGCACGACCACGCCCACGACGATCACGCGCATCACCCAACGGGGATCATGCGCTGGATCACGACGACGAACCACAAGGACATCGGCACCCTGTACCTGCTGTTCTCGCTGACCATGTTCTTCGTCGGCGGCGTGATGGCGCTCACGATCCGCACCGAGCTCTTCCAGCCGGGCCTGCAGATCGTGCATCCGGAGTTCTTCAACTCGCTGACCACGCTGCACGGACTCATCATGGTGTTCGGCGCGATCATGCCGGCGGCGGTGGGATTCGCGAACTGGCAGATTCCGCTCATGATCGGCGCGCCCGACATGGCGTTCGCGCGCATGAACAACTGGAGCTTCTGGCTCCTGCCTCCTGCGGCGATCATGCTGGTCGGCTCGTTCTTCGTGCCCGGCGGCGCGTTCGCAGGCGGCTGGACGCTCTATCCGCCGCTGTCGGTGCAGGCCCCCATCGCGATGGACCTCACGATCTTCGCCGTGCACATCATGGGCGCGTCGTCGATCATGGGCTCGATCAACATCATCACCACCATCCTCAACATGCGCGCGCCGGGGATGACCATGATGAAGCTGCCGCTGTTCGTGTGGACCTGGCTCATCACGGCGTACCTCCTCATCGCCGTCATGCCGGTGCTCGCCGGCGCGGTGACCATGCTCCTCACCGACCGTCACTTCGGCACGTCGTTCTTCAACGCGGCCGGCGGCGGCGACCCCGTGCTGTTCCAGCACGTGTTCTGGTTCTTCGGGCACCCCGAGGTCTACATCATGATCCTGCCGGCGTTCGGGATCATCTCCGAGATCATCCCGACGTTCTCGCGCAAGCCGCTGTTCGGCTACGCCTCGATGGTGTATGCCGTCGCGAGCATCGCGATCCTTTCGTTCATCGTCTGGGCGCACCACATGTTCACGGTCGGCATGCCGGCGGCCGGCCTGCTGTTCTTCATGTACGCGACCATGCTCATCGCGGTGCCCACGGGCGTGAAGGTGTTCAATTGGCTCGCGACGATGTGGCGCGGCTCCATGACGTTCGAGACGCCGATGCTCTTCGCGGTGGGCTTCCTGTTCCTGTTCACGATGGGCGGCTTCACGGGCCTCGTGCTCGCCATCACGCCGGTCGACATCCAGCTGCAGGACACCTATTACGTCGTCGCGCACTTCCACTACGTGCTGGTGGCGGGATCGCTGTTCGCGTTCTTCGGCGGCGCCTACTACTGGCTGCCCAAGTGGACCGGCACGATGTACGACGAGAAGCTGGGCAAGCTGCACTTCTGGTGCGCGATGGTCACGTTCAACATCACGTTCTTCCCGATGCACTTCCTCGGGCTCGCCGGCATGCCGCGGCGCATCCCGGACTATTCGCAGCAGTTCGCGGATTGGAACATGGTCGCGACGATCGGCGCGTTCGGCTTCGGGCTCTCGCAGCTCATCTTCGTGTACGCGCTCATCAAGTGCATCCGCGGCGACGGCGCCAAGGCGCCGGCCAAGCCGTGGGACGGCGCCGACACGCTCGAGTGGACGCTGCCTTCGCCGGCGCCGTACCACAGCTTCGAGACGCCGCCGGTCGTCAAGTAGGGAAACGCACGTGGCAACGCAGCACAAGGCCAGGAACGCGAACGTCCGCACTGCGCTGATTCTCGCGTCGATCGCCGTCGTCTTCTTCTTCGGGATCATCTTCGCGCGCTACATCGGCGATGCGTCGACCGGGATGACGGTGATCGGCTTCGCGATCCTGCTGTTCCTCGTGGTCACCATCGGTCGCAACGTGCGCAGGAAGTGATGGAACAGGCGCCCGACCCACGGCAAAGCGGAAACCGCCGCCTCCTGACCCGCCTCCTGGTGGTGGTCGTGGCGATGTTCGGTTTCGGCTTCCTGCTGGTGCCGTTCTACGAGAAGATCTGCGAGGTGACGGGCATTCGCGATCTCGCCCGGGCGGACGAGGTGCGCAACACGCAGGTCGTGGCCACGCGCAAGGTGCGGATCGACTTCGACTCCAACATCCGCAACCTGCCGTGGACGTTCAAGCCGCTCGCGCAGGCGATGGAAGTGCATCCCGGCGAGGTCGTGCAGGTCGTGTACGAGGTGACCAACACCACCAACCGCGCGATCACGGGCCAGGCCATCCCGAGCTACATCCCGCAGGTCGCGGGCAGGTACTTCCAGAAGCTCGACTGCTTCTGCTTCGCCAAGCAGACGCTGCAGCCGGGCGAGGTCCGCAGGATGCCGGTGGTCTTCGTGGTCGACCCCAAGGCGCCCGAGGATCTCTCGACGATCACGCTGTCGTACACCTTTTTCGAAGTGGAAGGTTCAGGGGGTTAGGACATGAGCAGTGCCGCTGAAAGCGCGAAGCCTTACTACTACGTTCCGCAGCCCTCGCACTACCCGATCACCGGGTCGGTCGCGCTGCTGCTCATGGGCTCGGGCGCCGCGTTCTGGTTCAACAGCTATCCTGCCGGACCCTGGATGGTCGGCGTCGGCTTCTGCATCCTGCTGTTCATGCTGTTCGGCTGGTTCGGTGCGGTGATCGGGGAATCCGAAGGCCACCTCTACAACCAGAAGGTCGACCTCTCGTTCCGCTGGGCGATGAGCTGGTTCATCTTCTCGGAGGTGATGTTCTTCGCCGCGTTCTTCGGTGCGCTCTTCTACATCCGCAACCTGTCGGTGCCCGACCTGGGCGGCATCGGGTCGAAGATCCTGTGGCCCAACTACTCGGCGCAGTGGCCGACGACCGGCCCTTACGACACGACGCAGTTCGCGCCGATGGGCGCGATCGGCATTCCGCTCCTCAACACGATCATCCTGCTCACGTCCGGGGTCACGCTCACCATCGCGCACCATGCCCTCAAGGCGGGCAACCGGGGCGGCCTCAAGCTCTGGCTGTTCCTGACGATCGCGCTGGGCTTTTTGTTCGTCGGATTCCAGGCGTACGAGTACCACCACGCTTACACGGAGATGAACCTCAAGCTCTCCACGGGCGTCTACGGCTCGACGTTCTACATGCTGACGGGATTCCACGGACTGCACGTGACCATCGGCGCGACCATGCTGCTCGTCATGTTCTTCCGCGTGCTGAAGGGCCACTTCACGCCGGATCACCACTTCGCGTTCGAGGCGTCGGCGTGGTACTGGCACTTCGTGGACGTGGTGTGGCTCCTGCTGTTCGTGCTCGTGTACTGGCTGGTGTAGCGAGCGGGCGTCAGCGCGAAAGGCGGGGCTGGCCCCCGCCTTTTTCAATTCAGCGGAGCCCGCCCGGCCCGATCCAGCCCATGAAGTAGCTGAGGACGAGGAAGGCGACGAGGCTTACCGACAGCGCGACGCGCACGGTCAGCATCCACACGACGCGCTTGCCGCGTCCGCGATCGCGGTAGAGGAAGACGAGCGCCGTGAAAAGCGCGACCACAATGGCGATCAGGACTGCGACGACGAAGACTTTCATGGTATGGGCAGTTTAAGCCACGGTGCGGATGCGCCATCCATGAATGCATGCAGTGCGCCTC
>CAZIZD010000051.1:0-14730 GCA_964543615.1 uncultured Alcaligenaceae bacterium
GAAGTTCGCATCGGCTCCGGCATCTACGTGCAGCCTGGCAACGACGGCGCGGGCGGCAACGGACAGCACGAGGCGGAAGCGGGCCCGTTCGAGCTCCTGCGGGCGCGTTACGTGATCGAGGCAGAATGCGCGGCGCTTGCGGCCAAGTCCGCGAAGAAGCCGCAACTCGCCGCGATCGCCGAGGCGCTCGACGACATGCAGCGGGAGATGGACGAAGGCGAGCACCATCCGCTGGGTTCCGATCGCATGTTCCATTTGCGCATCGCCGAGGCCACCGGCAACGGCGCGCTGGTCGCGGTCGTGAAGATGTTGTGGGAGGAGCGCACGGGACCGCTCTACAAGCAGCTCGAGCATCACTACGATTCGCCCGCGCTCTGGGAGGCCGCGATGAACGAGCATCGCGCGGTGATCAAGGCCATTGCCGCCAAGGATGCGGCCGGTGCGCGCGCTGCGATGCAGCGCCATCTCAACCAGGCTTACAAGCGCTTCTCGATCGGATGGGACAATCTGCAGTAGGGTGGGCGAAGAGCCCGCCGCAATACAAAGGAGGAACACGAAATGCTCGCATGCCGAATTCACGCCAAGGAAGACCTCCGGGTCGAGCCGGTCGCCACACCCACGCCGGGACCGGGCGAGGTGCTGCTGCGCCTCGGCGCCGCGGGCATCTGCGGGTCCGACCTCCACTATTACTTCGAGGGCCGCAACGGCAACTTCATCGTGCGCGAGCCTCTCATCCCCGGTCACGAGGCGTCGGCGACGGTCGCCGCGATCGGCGACGGCGTGACACGCGTGAAGGTCGGCGACAAGGTCGCAGTGTCGCCGTCCCATGCATGCGGGCGCTGCGAGTACTGCCGCGAGGGCCGCGAGCACCTGTGCAACCACATGCGATTCCTCGGCAGCGCGAGCCGCTTTCCGCACGTGCAGGGCATGTTCCAGGATTACTTCGTGATGGGTGAGCGCCAGTGCTACCCGGTGCACGGCGACGTCTCGCTCGGGGAGCTCGCGTTCGCCGAGCCGCTGGCGGTGGGCCTGCACGGCGTCAACCGCGGCGGCGATCTGCTCGGCAAGTCGGTGCTCATCACCGGCGCGGGCACCATCGGCTGCGTGACGGTGATGGCCGCGCGCCTCGCCGGCGCGCGCAAGGTCACGGTGACCGACGTGCTCGACCGGCCGCTGTCGCAGGCGAAGCTCGTGGGCGCCGACGTCACCCTGCGCGCGGACCGCGACGGCGACGCGCTCAAGGATCCGCAGTTCGACGTGTCCTATGAAGTGTCGGGCAACTTCAACGCGCTCAAGACGTGCGTGGCCGCCACCAAGCGCGGGGGCGTGATCGTGCAGGTGGGCACGCTGCCGCACGAGCCGCTGCCGTTCGTCGTGAACGAGCTCATGGCGAAGGAGCTCGACCTCCGCGGCGCGTTCCGCTGGGGCATCGAGTTCGACTGGGCGGTGGACTACCTCGCGTCGCGCCGCGTCGACGTGCGGCCGCTTCTTTCGGGGCAATATCCGCTGCAGGACGCCGTGGCCGCGTTCGCCGCGGCGGCCGACAAAAACAAGAGCACGAAGATCCAGGTGGTCGCGTCCTCGGACGGCACCCGGCATTAACCCGCGCGTACACGCGCGCCAACAGGAGGAAGGACATGTTCACAATTCGGAAGTGGGCCCTCGCGGCCATGGCGGTGACCGCGCTCGTCGCGGGTGGCCCCGCGCTCGCGCAGCAGAAGTTGAAGTGGGCGCACGTATACGAGACGAGCGAGCCGTATCACACCGAGTCGGTGTGGGCCGCCGCGGAGATCAAGAAGCGCACCAACGGCAAGTTCGACATCGAGGTGTTCCCGGCGTCGACGCTGGGCAAGGAGACCGACATTAACCAGGGCCTTGCGCTGGGGACGGTCGACATGATCATCAGCGGGCCTTCGTTCGCGGCCCGCAGCTATCCGCGCCTGGGCATTGCCTACTACCCGTTCATCTTCCGCGATGCGGATCACCTGCTCGCGTACTCCAAGAGCCCGGTGTTCGCCGAGATGGTCGAGGAATTCCGCAAGAAGACGGGCATCCAGATCCTCGCCTACACCTACTACGGGGCCCGGCAGACGACGGCACAGAAGCCGTTCACCGACTGCGCGGGCATGAAAGGTCTCAAGATCCGCGTGCCCGACGTGCCTGCCTACATGGCCACGCCGAAGGCCTGCGGTGCCAACCCGACACCGATCGCGTTCGCCGAGGTCTATCTCGCGTTGCAGAACGGCACGGTCGATGCGCAGGAGAATCCCCTCACGACCATCGAAGCCAAGAAGTTCTACGAGGTGCAGAAGGCCATCATGATGACCTCGCACATCGTGGACGGCCTGACGACGCAGGTTGCGCCGCACGTGTGGAACAAGCTGACGCCCGAGGAGAAGAAGATCTTCGCGGAAGTCACGCAGGAGGCCGCGGCCCGCGCCACCGCGCAGATCAAGAAGCGCGAGGCCGAGCTCGCCGAGGAGTTCAAGAAGAAGGGCCTGCAGATCGTGCCGGTGAACCGGCAGACCTTCGTCGACGCCGTGCTGAAGACCAGCACGCCCGAGTCGATGGGCTTCTCGAAGTCCGACTACGACAAGATCGTCGCGATCAAGTAGGTCATACCCCTCACCCGCCCTGTCGGGCGCCCTCTCCCCGCCGGCGGGGAGGGGGTTGGGGTGGGGGGCGCATGAAGGAACTCCCATGAGCGCCAACGACACCGCGCACGCCGCGGAGCCGGTCCTCGACGACGAGGGCCACTTCCACGCGACCGACGCGCCGGTCGACCTGTCGCACTACCTGTTCGAGGACTGGCTGTCGCTGGGCTTCTTCTGGCTGCTCGGCGCTTGCGTGTTCTACCAGTTCTTCACGCGTTACGCGCTCAACGACTCGGCCGCATGGACCGAGGAGATCGCGCGCTATCTCCTCATCTGCACGGTATTCATGGGCATCGCGGCGTCCGTGCGGCGCACGCGACACATCCACGTCGACTTCCTCTACCGGCTGCTGCCAGCGCCGGCAGGTCGGACCCTGTCGACCCTCGTCGACCTCATCCGCGTCGCTTTCTTCGGCGCCGCCGTCGCGCTGACGATCCAGATGATGACGCGCATGGGCGCGCTGCAGATGACCATAATCGACCTGCCCATGAACATCATCTATGGCTTCTGCGCGTTCGGATTCGCGGCCGCGACCTTCCGCTCCGTGCAGGTGGCGATCGAGAACTGGCGGCGCGGCTGGTCGCTCCTCGAGCGTCCCGAGCACGCCATCGAGGAAACGATCGAATGATTCCCGCCAATCGCACGAGTCCGCCCGCCGCGGGTGATCACGCATGACCGGAACGCTGCTCACCTCCTTCCTCGGTCTCATGGTGGCCGGAATCCCGGTCGCCATCGCGATGGCGGGCTCGGCGCTCATCTACGTGCTGGTCACGGGCAACACGCCGCCGATGGTCGTCGTGCACCGCATGATCAGCGGCATCGACAGCTTCCCGCTGCTCGCGGTGCCCTTCTTCATCCTCGCCGGCAACCTGATGAACAACGCCGGCATCACCAATCGTATCTACAACTTCGCGTTGGCGCTCGTAGGCTGGATGAAGGGCGGGCTCGGCCACGTGAACATCGTGGGATCGGTCATCTTCGCGGGCATGTCCGGCACCGCGATCGCTGACGCCGCGGGCCTCGGCACGATCGAGATCAAGGCCATGCGCGATCACGGCTACAGCAAGGAGTTCGCGGTGGGCGTCACGGCGGCGTCCGCGACGCTGGGGCCAATCATCCCGCCGTCGCTCCCGTTCGTGATCTACGGGATGGTCGCCAACGTGTCGATCGGCCAGTTGTTCCTCGCCGGCATCCTGCCGGGTATCGTCATGACCTTCCTCATGATGGTGACGGTGGCGTACTTCGCGCACAAGAACAACTGGGGCGCCGACATCAAGTTCATGTGGAGCCGCGTGGGCAAGGCGTTCGTGGAGCTGGCGGTCGTGTTCGCGTTCCCGCTCGCGATCTGGGCCGGCGTGAAGGCCGGGGGCAATCCGGCCGTCGTCACGCTCGTCGCAATGGTGGTGCTCTTCGCCGCCGACTGGAAGTTCAAGTTTGAGGCGGTGCTGCCGATCATGACCCCCGTGCTGCTCATCGGCGGCATGACGACCGGCGTGTTCACGCCCACCGAGGGCGCCGTTGCGGCCTCCATCTGGGCGCTGTTCCTCGGTGTCTTCTGGTATCGCACGCTCTCGCTCAAGATGCTGGTCAAGGTCTCGATGGACACGATCGAGACCACGGCCACGGTTCTGTTCATCGTGGCGGCCGCGTCGATCTTCGGGTGGCTCCTTACCGCCACGCGGGTCACCGATTTCGTGACCGAGTGGGTGCTCTCGTTCACCGACAAGAAGTGGGTCTTCCTGCTGCTCGTCAACCTGCTCCTGCTCTTCATTGGCTGCTTCCTCGAGCCGACGGCCGCGATCCTGATCGCAATTCCCGTGCTGATGCCCGTCGTGCTCAAGCTCGGCATCGATCCGGTGCACTTCGGCCTCATCGTCGTGCTGAACCTCATGATCGGCCTCCTCCATCCACCGATGGGGATGGTGCTGTTCGTGCTGGCCAGAGTCGCGCGAATGTCGATGGAGCGTACGACCATGGCGATCCTGCCGTGGCTCGTGCCGCTGATCGGGAGCCTCCTCCTCATCACCTACGTGCCCATCATCTCGCTGTGGCTGCCGACGATGTTCTATCGATGACGGCCCGATGAAGATCGACCGAGTCGAAGTGCTCCAGATCGACCTTGCGCCGAAGGTCCGGCGCACGGACGCGATCCAGTCGTTCGTCACGCAGGAGACGCCGATCGTGCGCATCTTCTGCGACGACGGCGCGGTGGGCACGGGCTACACGTACACCATCGGCACCGGCGGATCGTCGGTGGTCGCCTTGCTGCGCGATCATCTCGCGCCCCGGCTCGTGGGCCGCGATTCAAGCGAGATCGAGGCCATCTGGAAGGACCTCTTCTTCGCGACCCATGCGACCGCCGTGGGCGCGATCACGAGCCTCGCCCTCGCGGCGATCGACACAGCGTTGTGGGATCTCCGCGCGCGCCGCGCGCAGCAGCCTTTGTGGAAGGTCGCGGGTGGCGCCCAGCGCAGGGTTCCCGTGTATACGACCGAAGGGGGCTGGCTGCATCATCCCGCGCAGCAGCTCGTCGACGAATCGGTCGCGGCGAAGGCGTCGGGATTCCGCGGGGCCAAGATGAAGGTGGGCAAGCCGTCCATCGCCGAGGACGTTGCGCGTCTTGCCGCGGTGCGCGAGGCCGTCGGCGACGCGTTCGAGATCATGGTCGACGCCAACCAGGCGTTCACGGTGGCCGAGGCCTGCCGCCGCGCGCATGCCTACCGCGACCTCTCGCTCGGTTGGCTCGAGGAGCCGCTGCCTGCCGAGGACCTGGGCGGCCACGTCGAGCTTGCCGCCAAGGCCACGATGCCCATCGCCGTCGGCGAGTCGATCTATCACCCTTCGCACTTCCGGGAGTACCTCGAGCGGCGCGCGTGCTCGGTCATCCAGGTCGACTGCGCGCGCATCGGCGGCATCACCCCGTGGCTCAAGGTGGCGCATCTCGCGGAGACTTTCAATGCGCCGGTCTGCCCCCACTTCCTGATGGAGCTCCACGTGTCCCTTTCGGCGGCCGTGCCCAATGGCGCGTGGGTGGAGTACATTCCCCAGCTCGACGACGTCACGACCTCGCGCATGGCGATGGCCGATGGCTACGCGATCCCGCCGGACACCCCGGGACTCGGGATCGACTGGGACTGGGATGCCATCGGACGCCGCACGGTCGCGCGCGCCGCAATCGCTTAGGGAATCCGGTCATGCTCACCAGAAGCGCCCTCACCATCAGGCTCCACCCCAACGACGACGTCGTGATCGCGCGTGCGCAGCTCGTCGGCGGCACGCAGCTCCTCGACGAGAAGGTCACCGTCTCGGGACTCGTGCCGCCCGGCCACAAAGTCGCCACGCGCGCAATCAAGGCGGGCGAGCCAGTGCGCCGCTACAACCAGATCATCGGTTTCGCGAGCCGCGACATCGCGGCCGGGGAACACGTACACCTCAACAACCTCGCGATGGGCGCGTTCGAGCGCGACTACGCGTTCGGTGCAGACGCACGGCCCACGCAAATCGCGTCGCCGCAGGCGACGTTCGAAGGCATCGTGCGTGCGGACGGGAAGGTGGCCACGCGCAACTACATCGGCATTCTCTCGACCGTGAACTGCTCCGCGACGGTGGCGCGCGGCATCGCCGATCACTTCACGCGGGAACGTCTCGCGGCGTTTCCGAACGTCGATGGCGTGGTCGCGCTGACCCATGGCTCCGGCTGCGGCATGGACACGCAGGGCGAGGGCATGAAGCTCCTGCGCCGCACGTTGGCGGGCTACGCGCGGCACGCCAACATGGCGGGCGTGCTGATGATCGGCCTGGGCTGCGAAGCCAACCAGATCAGCTCGCTTCTTGGCGCCGAGCAGCTCACGGAAGGGCCTCTCCTGCAGACGTTCAGCATCCAGGACACGGGCGGCACGGCCAAGACCATCGCGCACGGCATCGAGCTCGTGAAGGCAATGCTGCCGCACGCGAACGCGGTCACCCGCACGACGGTGCCGGCATCGCATCTCGTCGTCGGCCTGCAATGCGGCGGATCGGACGGCTACTCCGGCATCACCGCCAATCCCGCGCTCGGCGCGGCGGTGGACCTGCTCGTGCAGCACGGCGGCACCGCGATCCTCTCCGAGACGCCCGAGATCTACGGTGCCGAGCATCTGCTCACCCGTCGCGCGGTGTCGCGTGCGGTGGGGGAGAAGCTCATCTCGCGCATCCGCTGGTGGGAGGACTACACCGCGCGCGAGAAGGGCGAGATGAACAACAATCCGTCGCCGGGGAACAAGGCGGGTGGGCTCACGACGATCCTCGAGAAATCGCTCGGGGCCGTGGCCAAAGGCGGCACGACCAACCTGGTCGAGGTATACGAGTACGCCGAACCGGTTACCGCCAAGGGTTTCGTCTACATGGACACCCCGGGGTACGACCCCGTGTCCGCGACGGGGCAGGTCGCGGGCGGCGCCAACATGATCGTGTTCACCACGGGCCGCGGCTCCGCCTACGGCTGCGCGCCGTCGCCGTCGCTCAAGCTCTCCACCAACACGCCGCTGTGGGTGAAGCAGGAGGAGGACATCGATCTCAACTGCGGCGAGATCGTCGACGGCAACGCGACGGTCGACGCCATGGGCAGGCGCCTGTTCGAACTCATGCTGGCGACGGCGTCGGGTGCCAGGACCAAAAGCGAGGTACACGGCTACGGACAAAGCGAGTTCGTGCCTTGGTATCTTGGAGCTGTGATGTAATGGGGTTCATAACAAGGAGGATTGCATGAAGTTCTTGACGAGGATCGCCGCCGCCCTGGTGGCCGCAGGAGCGCTCGCGGCAGCCATGCCCGCCGCGGCGCAGGAGAAGCTCACCGTCTGGTGGGTGAAGGGCTTCTACAAGTCGGAAGACGACGCGCTGTTCGAGGCCATCAAGAAGTTCGAGGCCAAGACCGGCGTCAAGGTCGAGCTGTCGCAGTACCCGGTGCAGGACATGATTCCGAAGACCGTCGCCGCGCTCGACGCCGGCACGCCGCCCGATGTGGCCTATGCCGACGTGTACGACTTCCAGGTGACCGGCAAGTGGGCGTTCGACGGCAAGCTCGAGGACATCTCGGACATCGTCGGGCCGATGAAGGACAAGTTCCTCAAGAACACCGTCGAGACGACCTACCTCTACAGCGACAAGACCAAGAAGAAGGCGTACTACGCGTTCCCGCTCAAGCAGCAGACCATGCACATCCAGTACTGGAAGAGCATGCTGGCCGACGCGGGCATCAAGGAGTCCGAGATCCCGGCGTCCTGGAAGGCGTACTGGGACTTCTGGTGCGACAAGGTGCAGCCTGCCCACCGCTCCAAGACCGGCAAGCGCACGTATGCCGTGGGCCAGCCCATGGGCGTGGACTCGTCCGACTCGTTCTACTCGTTCCTCACGTTCGCGGACGCCTACAACGTGAAGATGGTGGCGGACGACGGCAAGCTGCTGGTCGACGATCCGAAGGTCAAGGCCGCGCTGGTGGCCGCACTCAAGGATTACACCTCCATCCGCGTGCGCGGCTGCACGCCGCCGTCGTCGACGTCGTGGAAGGATCCGGACAACAACGTCTCGTTCCACAACCAGACGATCCTGATGACCCACAACGCGACGATCTCGATCGCCGCCAAGTGGCTCGACGATGCGAACAACGCGTCGCTCACGCCGGAGCAGCGGGCGACGGCCAAGAAGAACTACGAGGAAAACATCGCCACCGCCGGCTTCCCCAAGAAGCCGGACGGATCGCCGATGATCTATCGCGCCGCGGTGAAGACGGGCGTGATCTTCGAAGGCGGCAAGAACAAGAAGCGCGCGCGCGAGTTCGTGCAGTTCCTGCTGCAGGACGAGAATCTCCAGCCGTACGTGGAAGGTTCGCTCGGCCGCTGGTACCCGGTGACCAAGTCCGGCACGCAGAGCGCGTTCTGGCAGGCCGATCCGCATCGCAAGGCGGTGTACAACCAGTTCAACGCGGGAACGACGCCGTTCGAGTTCACCAAGAACTGGAAGTTCACGATCCTCAACAACGAGAACGTCTGGGCGAAGGCGATGAGCCGCGTGGTCAATGACGGCTGGACGCCGGAGAAGGCCGTCGACGAGATGATCGCCCGCATCAAGCAGGTCGCGGGCTAGGCGGAAGATCGCGGCCCCTCACCCCAACCCTCTCCCCGCTCGCGGGGAGAGGGAGCGGGAGGGCGAGGGCCTGCGCACGAGGACACCCTCGCCCCGCTTGCGGGGAGAGGGCCGGGGTGAGGGGCAGGGCAGGGCTTAGAGAGGCGATTCGTGTCCACCATCGCGTTGCCCGACGAGCAGCCGCTTCGACCGAAGCGGCCCATGTCGCCATGGCAGAAGTGGGGACTGATCCTCCTCGCGCCATACGTCGTCGTATTCCTCGTGTTCGTGCTGTACCCGGTGGGGTACGGGCTGTGGCTGGCGCGGCATCCCATCAGCTACGTCCACCTCGTCGACGACCCGATCTTCCTGCGGTCGGTCTTCAACACGCTCGCGTTCCTGCTCATCGCGATCAACATCAAGATGATGATCGCGCTGTTCCTGTCCGGGTTCTTCATCCAGGCGCGCACTTGTATCAAGGTGCTGTCGCTGGTTTTCATCCTGCCGTTGGCGCTGCCCTCGATCCCGACGATCCTCTCGTTCCGGTTCATGCTCAATCCGGAGTGGGGGATCATCAATTCGCTGATCTTTCGCTACACCGGGCTCGACGGGCCCAACTGGCTCAACGACCCGATCCTGGCGCTCGCCATCGCGATGCTCGTGCACATCTGGAAGTCGCTGCCGTTCTGGACGCTGATCCTGATCGCCGGTCGCCTTGCGATTCCCGCCGAGCACTACGAGGCCGCGTCCGTCGACGGTGCCACGCAGTGGCAGAAGTTCCGCTTCATCACGTGGCCGTCGATGCGCACGCTGTATCTCACGTGCACGATCCTGTCCATGATCTGGACGCTCGGTGACTTCAACAGCGTCTACCTGCTGACGGGCGGCGGTCCTGCCGACCTGACGCACGTGCTGGCGACGCTCGGCATCCGCTACCTGCGCCTCGACCAGGTGGACCTGTCGATGGCGGCGATCGTCATCGCGCTGCCGGCGGTGCTGCCGCTCGTGTATTTCATGATGAAACGCCTGTCGAAGTGATCATGAACTGGCGCAAGGTCACCGTCGAAGCAAAGCTCCTCCTCATCGGCATCCCGGTGCTGATCTGGACGATGCTGCCGATCTATCACCTGTTCCTGTTCGCGATCTCGCCCAAGGAGTCGGCGCTGGGCGGGCACCTGTGGCCGGACGAGCCCACGCTCCAGAACTTCCGCATCGTCTTCAAGCAGCAGCACCACTACCTCGACCACTTCTGGCTGCAGATGTGGAACTCGCTGATCATCGCGGTAGCCGTGGGCGTGCTCACGCTGCTGGTGGCCACTGGCGCTGCGTTCGCGATCAGCCGCCTCAAGGTGAAGGGCGGCCGGCTCATGATGAACCTGGCACTCTTCACCTACTTCATCCCGGCCGCGTTCCTCGCCGTGCCGATGTACAAGACGATGGGCGTCTACGGCATCCTCAACAACCAGTGGTCTTTGATCCTCGCGATGATGACCATCGCGGCGCCCTACGCGATCTGGGTGCTGAAGCAGGCGTCCGACAAGCTGCCGCTCGAGCTCGACGAGGCCGCGAAGATGGACGGCGCGTCGCCGCTGCAGCTCTTCCGCCTCGTCTACCTGCCGCTCATGACGCCGTCGCTGGTCGCGGTCGGCACGTACGCGCTGCTGCTTGCGTGGAACGAGTACCTGTACGCGTTCCTGCTCCTGTCCAACGACACCAAGATCACGCTCGGCGTCGCGCTCGGCAACTTCCTCGCGGCGGACGACTCGCCGTGGGAGCTCCTGATGACGACGGGCCTCATCTACGCGCTGCCGCCGGCGGCGATCTATTACACGTTCAAGCGGTACATGGTCGGCGGACTCACGGCCGGCGCGGTGAAGAGCTGACGAAGGGCACCAAGAACAGCGAGGTCGAATGCAATGGCAACAGTTTCCTTCAGCAACGTAGCGAAGGCGTTCGGCGCCACCAAGGTGCTCCACGGCGTGAGCTTCGACATCCACGACGGCGAGTTCGTCGTGCTGGTCGGCCCCTCCGGCTGCGGCAAGTCGACGCTCCTGCGCATGCTGGCCGGGCTCGAGGAGATCACCGGCGGCACCATCGCCATCGACGGCAAGGTGGTGAACGACGTCGAGTCCAAGGACCGCGACATCGCGATGGTGTTCCAGAGCTACGCGCTGTATCCGCACATGACGGTCGCCGACAACATGGCGTTCAGCCTCAAGCTGCGCAAGGCCGATCCCAAGATGATGGAGGAGCGCGTCGCGCATGCGTCGAAGATCCTCAACCTCGACCCGTATCTCAAGCGCTTTCCGCGCGAGCTGTCGGGCGGACAGCGCCAGCGCGTCGCGATGGGCCGCGCGATCGTGCGCGATCCCAAGGTCTTCCTGTTCGACGAGCCGCTCAGTAACCTCGACGCCAAGCTGCGCGTGGCGATGCGCGCGGAGATCAAGGCGCTGCATCAGCGTTTGAAGACCACGACGGTGTACGTGACGCACGACCAGGTCGAGGCGATGACCATGGCCGACCGCATCGTCGTGATGCAGGACGGCCGCATCGAGCAGATCGGGCAGCCGCTCGAGCTCTACGATCATCCCGCCAATCTCTTCGTCGCGCAGTTCATCGGATCGCCGGCGATGAACGTCGTCAAGGGCACGATCAAGCGCGCGAACGGCGGCGCATGCGTCGACATGGGCGACGGCGTGCAATGGCCGCTGCACCAGAGCCCCGGCACGGACGGCCAGCAAGTTGCGTATGGCGTCCGGCCCGGCGACCTCACGCTCACGAATCCTTCGTCGCCGGGCGCCGTGGTGGGGGAGGTCGTCGTCGTCGAACCCACGGGCGCGGAAACCGAGCTCCTCATCCAGGCCGGGCAGGCACAACTCATCCTTGTCACGCACGGGCGGCCGAACGTCAATCCGGGTGACCGCGTGGGACTCGAGGTCACGCCGGGCAAGGTGCATGTCTTCGACCAAGGCACAGGCAGCAGGCTCGCCGCATAACGACGGAAAATCATGGCATCCAAGAAGAGAAAACTTCGCTCCCAGGAATGGTTCGGCCGCACCGACCGCGACGCGATCACGCATCGCTCGTGGATGAAGAACCAGGGCATCCCCAACGACCAGTTCGACGGGCGCCCGGTGATCGGCATCTGCAACACGTGGTCGCAGGCGACGCCCTGCAACGCGCACTTCCGCGAGCTCGCGCAGCACGTGCGCGACGGCGTGCTCGATGCGGGTGGCTTCCCGATCGAGTTCCCGGTGATGAGCCTCGGCGAGACGCTCATGCGTCCGACCACGATGCTCTTCCGCAACCAGGCCGCGATGGACGTCGAGGAATCGATCCGCGCCAATCCCTTCGACGGCGTAGTGCTGCTCATGGGCTGCGACAAGACGACACCCTCTCTGCTGATGGGTGCGGCGTCGTGCGACCTGCCGACCATTGGCGTGTCGGGCGGGCCGATGCTCAACGGCAAGTACCGCGGCACAGACATCGGCTCGGGCACGATGGTGTGGAAGGTCACCGCCATGCTCAAGACCGGCGAGATGAAGCCTGCCGACATGCTCGAGGTCGAATCCTGCATGTCGCGCTCGGCCGGCCACTGCATGACGATGGGCACGGCGTCGACGATGGCGTCGATGGTGGAGGCGCTCGGCATGGGCCTGCCCACCAACGCCGCGATTCCGGCCGTCGATTCGCGCCGCCGTGTGCTTGCGCGCATGGCGGGGCGGCGCATCGTGGAGATGGTGCACCAGGACCTTCGCATGTCGAAGATCCTCACCAAGAACGCGTTCGAGAACGCGATCATGGTCAACGGCGCGATCGGCGGTTCGACCAATGCGGTCGTGCATCTCCTTGCCATCGCGGGCCGCATCGGCGTGGACCTCACGCTCGACGACTGGGACCGGCTCGGGCGCGCGATGCCATGCCTCGTCGACCTGCAGCCTTCGGGCCGCTTCCTGATGGAGGACTTCTACTACGCGGGCGGCCTGCCGGTGGTCATCAGGGAGATCGGCAAGTTCCTGCACAAGAAGGCGCTCACGGTCAACGGCAGGACGATCTGGGAGAACAGCAAGGACGCGGTCAACTACAACAAGGAAGTGATCACGCCGCTCGCCAAGCCGTTCAAGCCGTCGGGTGGCATCGCCGTGCTGCGCGGCAACCTGGCACCGTCCGGATGCGTGATCAAGCCGTCGGCCGCGACGCCGGAGCTCATGCAGCACAAGGGACGGGCCGTCGTGTTCGAGGACGTCGACGACCTGCACAAGCGCATCGACGATCCCAAGCTCGACGTCGATCCGTCGTGCGTGCTGGTCCTCAAGAACTGCGGACCGAAGGGCTATCCGGGATTCCCTGAGGTGGGCAACTTCGCGCTGCCCGCCAAGATCCTGAAGCAGGGCGTGACCGACATGGTGCGCATCTCGGATGCGCGCATGTCGGGCACCGCGTACGGCACCGTGGTGCTGCACACCGCGCCCGAAGCCGCGGCCGGTGGCCCGCTCGCGCTGGTGAAGAACGGCGACATGGTCGAAATCGACGTCGAGAAGCGCAGGATCCACCTGCACGTCTCGGACGAGGAGCTCGCGAAGCGGCGCACCAAGTGGAAGCCGCTGCCGCCGCATTCGGACCGCGGCTGGGTCAAGCTCTATTGCGACACGGTGTTGCAGGCCGATCGCGGCGTGGACCTCGACTTCCTCGTTGGCGGCTCCGGCGCCAAGGTGGGGCGCGAGAGCCACTGAAGCGTCGCTACTTCCTGCTGTAGTACCCGTCGAACGCGACCTTCCAGGTCGCGCCGCCATCGCTCGACGTTTCCCAGAGCTGGCGGACGCGGCCGTCGGACAGGCGTTCCCACGTGATGCGGCTCTGCGCGCCCTTTGCGTCGATCGTGCTCGCGAGCACCATGCGGCCGCTCGCGAACGTTCCCTCGAGGTCGAGAATGCCGCCCGTGCTGTCGACCCACGTCTGCCGCCACTTCTTGTTCTCTGTGTCGTAGACGTTGAAGCTCGACCCCGTCACCCCGCCGTTGCCCTTCCAGTTCTCGACGACGACGCATCCGCCGTGCGCCGACGTGATGGTGTTGGAACCCGCGACCTTCCCCGCCGGCCCGCGCACCTCCCAGTCGCCGAGCCAGAAGTCGAACTGACGGTGCTCGGGCGCGCTGCAGGGCGCGGGCTTCGCGTCCTGCGCGAACGCGGGGGACGTCGCGAGCACGATTGCGGCGTTGCACGCCCATGCGAGCTTGCGCATACTTCTCGCTCTTGCCATGCCCCCTCCCGACTACCTCAATCCCGGCCTGCCCGAAGGCCTGCGCCGCGTGCGCATGCCGGTCGTCGATGCCACCGACGAAGCCCTGCGCGGTTACGGCAGGCTCGTCGACGACCCCACATCGTGCAAGATCGAGATCGTACGCTGGCCCGCGCGCGGGTGGCGGCCGGTCGACGAGGATTCCGGTGACGAGGGCGGGACCACCAAGGGTGTGTTCGTCAGCGAATGGCGGGGCGACATCCTGTACGGCCGCAACGAGGCGGTGGACGGCCACTACATCCTGGCGTACGCCGACGAGCCCACGCGTGCCGACGACACCCACGCACGGCCGCCGTCGTCGATGATGCTGTGGCACTGCAACTACCATCCGGACGGCGGCCAGCTCTTCTTTCCGCTCGACAAGGCCACGTTCTACGTGCCGCTCGCGCTGCCCGGCGACGACGTCAAGCCCGAGGACTTCGTCTGCTTCCGCTTCGACGGAACGCGCGGCCTCTACATCCATCCCGACGTGTGGCACGAGGGCGTCTTCGCGCGCCGCGGCACGCAGCGCTTCCACGACGTACAGGGCGCCGTGCACGCGCGCGTCTCGGTGGACTTCGCGCGCGAGTTCGGCTGCCTGCTCGAAGCGCCGCTGCGCTGAGCGCGTCAGGCGAGGAACTTCACCTTGCCCGTGGACAAGGTGAACACGGCGCCCACCACCTTCAGCTTCCCCGCCTTC
>CAZIZD010000051.1:14740-15822 GCA_964543615.1 uncultured Alcaligenaceae bacterium
GCGTCGAAGCCGGCCGGCGCTTCGCCGGTCCTCGCGTACAGGTAGAGCACCGCGCCGAAGATCGCGCGCAGCGCCGACAGCACGATGCCCAGCGCCACGATGTAGAGCAGGGCGACGGTGAACAGAGCGCCCAACGCGGCGAAGCTCTGCGCAGCCGCCCCGGTGATGATCGCGAAGACGATCACGATGTACGCCGGGATCGAGAGCAGGAATCCGATGAGGCCGTAGCCCACGGCGCTCGCAATCTGCTGTCCCCACGTCTTGACGAGCAGGTCCTTGGACTCGCCGACGGCGTCGAGTGCGCCCTTGCGCTCGATCACCAGGATCGGCACGACGAAGTAGGTGACGAGAGCCCAAGCAACGCCGATGAGCGAGATCGCGATCCTGCCCAGGAAGCCCGCGCGGTCGGACAGCCACTTCAGCACGACGCCGACCGTCGAGGCGACCAGCGCCCACAGGGCGATCTGCGGCAGGCACGCGGTGGCTTGCGAGAAGCTCTGGCCGAGGGTCGGATCGCCGCCGCGCAGTCGCGCGACGACGTGGGCGACGAGCGCGGCGTTGAAGTAGATCACGACGAAGAAATTGCAGACGTAATAGCAGAAGAGCACGACGTACATCGCCGGTCCCGCGGCGTGGCCGCCGCCGTAGATCGCAGCGCCGATGAACGGCACGATGAACGTGACGAGCACGAGGAACGTGGAGATGCCCGAGACGACAGGAAAGACGAGGAGCTCCTTGTCGCGCATCAGCACGCCCCACGCGTCCTTCATCAGCTGCCAGGTGATTGCGATCTTGCCCATCGAACCCTCCCAAGTTCAGGCCGGCTGCATTGGCGGCACGGTTGCGATCGTCTCATCCTTGCGGCGCGCGGTGCGGCTCTGCGACGAACGGCGCCGGGGGCGCGTCGACATCGCCAGGGCGGGACGGACGGTTGCTGGGCTACGCGATCACGCGATCGGCGCGCAGTTCCACGGCACGCGGAATCGTGATGCCGAGCGCCTTGGCCGCCTTCTGGTTGATCACGAATTCGACGCGGGTCGGGAGCTCGACAGGGATGACCCCGGGCTTCGTTCCCTTGGCGA
>CAZIZD010000052.1:0-15649 GCA_964543615.1 uncultured Alcaligenaceae bacterium
TGCGCAGCACGTACAGGAGCGGTGTGGCGGCATCCACTTGCAGCGTGTGGTCGGTGCCGTTGACGCGCAGGTTCACGGTCTCCATTCGCACGAGGATACGATCGACGCGGCCGCAGGATCAAGCGATGTCGCGCGCTCGGCGCTAGAATGCATTGACGACTTTCACACTCGTACGCAACCAGTCCCATCAGGAGAGACCCGACATGAAGCTCGTGACTTGCGACGTCCGTTCCACGCCGAAGGTGCGCTTTCTGGGAGGCCTCCTTTCCGAGACGATGATTGCCGATCTCCCGGCGGCGCATGCGGCGTCCGGCGGCGCGCCCGAGGCGTTGCCTGGAGAGATGATCGCGTTCCTCAATGCCGGCGACGCGGCGCTCGCCGCCGCGCGCGTCGCACTCGCCTACGCAAAGGACCATCCGGATGCCAGGTCGGCGGACGGCCGCCGGCTCGTGTGGAAGCGCGAGGAGCTTGTGCTCCTGCCTGCGGTGCCGCGCCCCGGGAAGATCCTCCATACGTCGGTGAACTTTCGCTCACACAAGGCGGAGGTGTCGACCCAGTTCAAGGGCGAGGAGTGGAAGCGGCAGGACTGGGGATCGTTCCATTACGAGCACCCGACGGGCTTTCTCCAGGCGCCTTCGTCCACCGTGGGGACCGACGCCGAGGTGGTGATCCCGCGCTTCACGCAGCAGCTCGACTACGAGCTCGAGATCGCGACCATCATCGGCAAGACCGCGAAGAACGTCTCCAAGGAGAACGCGCTCGACTACGTCGCGGGCTTCTGCGTGTTCAACGACATCTCGGCGCGCGACATCCAGGCGCGCGAGCATGCGAACAAAGTGATCCTCCTCGGCAAGAGCTTCGACACGTCGTGCCCCCTCGGGCCCTGGCTCACGACCAAGGACGAGATCGCCGACCCGGAGAATCTCAAGATGCAGCTCCGCCTCAACGGCGAGTTGCGCCAGGACGCCAACACGAGCGAAATGATCTACGGCATTCGCGAGCTCGTCTCGTGGTGGTCGAACATCACGCTCGAGCCCGGCGACGTGATCACGTCGGGCAGTCCCGCGGGCGTGATCGCCGGCCGCAAGGACGCGCCGTGGCTCAAGCCGGGCGATCGCATCGAGGCTACGATCGACGGCCTCGGCACCCTGGTCAGCATCATCGCCGCGGAAAAGCGCTAGCAGCCACTCTGTCGTGCGTCACCCAATTGACGCACTGCGGTAGTCGTGCCTAAACTGAACCGGAATGGGATTGCGATCTCATGTAGTGAGACTGGTTCCTTGGTGCACGAGTCTCGCCTGAGTCGCAGCCCAGCCGCCCGCAATCGCGCGCTGGTTGGTGGAGCCCGCGGTCCGGTATCGGCGACTGTTTCGAACCGTCACCTCCTACGGAGAACTTGGATGAAGCTCACCGCTCGCTGGCTTTCCGGATTCGCTTTCGTGGCACTCCTCCCCTGGCTTGTGGTCTCGACGGCTGCTGCGCAGCAGCCGATCGAGTTGAAGGTCGCGAGCAGCTTCGCGAAGAACTCGGTGTGGGAGACGGGTTTCTTCATGTTCGTCGACCGCGTCAACGAGAAAGCGAAGGGACGGCTCAAGCTCAACTATGTCGGCGGCCCGGAAGCCATTCCCGCGTTCCAGCTGACCGACGCCACGCGCAGCGGCGTGGTCGACATCGCCAGCGGCGTGGGCTCGTACATGTCGTCGGTGGTGCCCGAAGGCGACGCGATGAAGCTGTCGCAGCTCACGCCTGCCGAAGAGCGCGCCAACGGAACGTACGCGCTGCTGCAGAAGATCATCGCGCAGAAGGCAGGCGTCGAGTACCTCGGACGTTTCAACACGCCGGGCGTGCACTTCTACTTCTACACGGTCAACAAGATCGAGAAGATCGACGACTTCAAGGGCCAGAAGCTTCGCGTCGCGCCGCTCTACCGCGCGTTCGCGCTCAAGCTCGGCGCCTCGCCGGTCACCATGCCCCACAGCGAAATCTTCGCCGCGCTCGAGCGCGGCGTCGTGACCGGCCTCGGTTTCGGCGGCATCGACTTCACGCGCAACGGATTCCAGAAGTTCGTCCGCTACATCGTCGAGCCGCACTTCTACTCGAACGACCAGTGCATCCTCGTCAACCAGGCCACCTGGCAGAAGTTGCCGCCCGACCTGCAGAAGCTCCTGACGGAGACGATGCTCGAGGTGGAGCGCGACAGTGCCAAGGCCACCGAGGCCGAAGCCGCCAAGGAACGCGCGACCATGCTGGCCGCGGGCATGCAGGTGGTGCAGATCCAGGATCCGAAGCGCTACCTCGAGATGGCGTACGACGAGGGCTGGAAGGACGTGCTGCAGAAGGCGCCGGAGAACGGCGCGCAGCTGCGCAAGCTCATGTCCAAGCCGTGACGTCGCCCGAGCGCGCCGTCGAGGACCCGTCGTCCGCGCGGCTGCCGCGCGGCGTCGCCGGCGCGCTCGTTCTGCTTCTTTGCGGCATCGTCCCGTTCATCATGCTTGCCGTGAGCTACGAAGTCGCGGCCCGCCACTTCTTTGGCGTCATGCCGTTGTGGATCAACGACGTGACGGGCTACCTGCTGCTTGCGCTGACGTTCCTCGGCGGCGCGTTCGTCATGGCCCGCGACGGCCACACGCAGGTCGACATCGTGGTCGAGCACACGACACCTGCCATCCGGCGCCGGCTGATCATCCTCAACTGCGTGCTGGTGCTCTGCATCGGACTCGTGCTTTCCGCGGTTGCGGGATTCACCGTCATCGACAGCTACCGGCGCAACCTCACGATGATGGGCATCATCGACGTACCGCGCTGGATAGTCCTTTCGCCCATCTTCCTGGGGGCGATGCTGCTTGCGGCAGAGCGGGGGATGCGCCTCTCGCAACTGCTGCGGAACTCCGCGGCGGCAAGCGAAGCCTGATGACAAGTTCCACGGGTCCGGCCGCTTCCGCCGAGCGGGCGTAAGGGAGCATCGCGATGGATTGGGTGCTCAACCTCATGCTGCTGCTCGGGGGACTGCTTGTCCTCCTCGCGATCGGCCTGCCCGTCGCCTTCGCATTCCTGCTCATCAACATCGTCGGCTTCATGGCCTACATGGGCGGCACGCGCGCCCTGCCGCAGCTCATACTGTCGATGGGCGACAGCGTTTCGTCGTTCGTTTTCGCCCCGGTGCCGCTGTTCATCCTGATGGGCGAGATCATGTTCCACTCGGGTCTCGCCCGGCGATCGATGGACGCGCTCGAGCTCTGGATCGGCCGCATTCCGGGACGGCTCAGCCTCCTTTCGGTGGCTGCCGGCACGATGTTCGCGAGTCTCACGGGGTCCGGCATGGCGAACACGGCGATGCTGGGTTCCACGCTCGTGCCGGAGATGCAGCGGCGCGGCTACAGCAAGACGATGAGCATGGGCCCCATCATGGCGGCGGGCTCGCTCGCAATCATGATTCCACCGAGCTCGCTCGGCGTGCTGCTCGGCAGCCTCGCGGGCATCTCGGTATCGGGCATCCTGATCGCCGGCATCGTCCCCGGCCTGCTGATGGCGGTGCTGTTCGCGGGCTACGTGATCGTGAGCTGCATTCTCAAGCCGGAGCTCGCGCCGTCGTACCCGGTGCCGCCCACCACGCTCGCGGTCAAGCTCAAGAGCGCGGCGATCAACATCCTCCCGCTCGCCATCATCGTGTTCCTCGTGATCGGGACGATCCTCATGGGTATCGCCACGCCCACGGAATCGGCGGCACTCGGCGCCCTCGGCACGTTCGTGCTCGGGGCGCTCTATCGCGAGCTCACGTGGGCCGGCGTCAGGCGCGCCATCGTGAGCACCATGATCGTGAGCGTGATGATCTTCTGGGTCATTGCCGGCGCGTCCGCATTCAGTCAGCTCCTGGCCTTCACCGGCGCCGGGCCCGGCCTCGTGAAGTGGGTGCTCGAGCTCCCCGTCCCGCCGCTTGGCATCATCTTCGCGATTGTCGGCATCTATCTGTTCCTGGGCTGCTTCATGGAGCAGCTCGCGATCATGATGCTGACGCTGCCTTTCATGATGCCCGTGGTGCGCGCGCTCGGGTTCGATCCGCTGTGGTTCGGCGTCCTCATCCTCATCACGCTCGAGGTTGCGACGCTCACGCCACCCTTCGGGCTCGTGCTGTTCGTCATGAAGGGTGCGGCTCCACCCAATGTGACGATGATCGACGTCTACAAGGCGGCGACGCCCTTCATCATCTGCGATCTCGTCGTTCTTGCCGTCATGTTCATCTCTCCGGACTTTGCACTATGGCTGCCACGGCTGATGAAGCAGTAAAAACGCGGTCGCGCGCTGCGCCGCGTTCCAACGGGCGAGTGTCCCGAGCGCGAGCGGCGGACGCGTCTGCGCCGACGGGCGTCGTCGGCAAGGCGCTCGGCATCCTCGAACACGTCGGACTGAGCGGTGAGCTCACGCTGGCCGAGCTCAAGGAGCGCACGGGGCTGCCGCGGTCGACGCTGCATCGCCTCGTCAAGCTCCTGGTGGACGAGCGCTTCCTCAAGCGCGCAAGCCCCAGCCACTACCGGTGCACGCTCAAGCTGTGGCGCATCGGTGCGCTCACGGCCGATTACGACGACGTCGACGAGCGGGTGCAGCCCGTGCTGCGTGCGCTCGCGGAGTCGACCGGCGAGACTGCCCACTATGCGGTCTACGAAGAAGGTTTCAGCGTCTACGTGGCCAAGGCCGACGCCCGCCATCCGCTCCGCGCCGGCGCACAGGTGGGCGGGCGTTCCCCCGCCCATGCAAGCGCGACCGGCAAGGCGATCCTGGCATGGCGCGCCGAGAGCGAGATCCGCCGCGTAGGCGCCGATGCCAAACGTCACAGCCCGGCCACGATCGTGGGCGCGGAGGAGACGAGCCGCGAAGCCGAGCGCGTGCGCCGCGGCGGCCACGCGCTCAGCCGCGGCGAGTGGTACGAGGAACTGTGGTCGGTGGCAGCGCCGATCGTCGACGCGCGCGGCAACGTCGTGAGCGCCATCGGCGTCGCGGGCCCCACCGAACGATTCAAGAGCAACATCGACGCCTACACGCGCGCCGTCATGCGTGCCGCCGCCACGCTGTCTTCCGGCACGCGTCCGGAGCGGCGCCAGGAAACCCCCAAGTCGACGGGGGAGCGCGCATCGGCGGGCGGCCGATGACGCACGTCACACCCAGGGATTAGGACAGGAGGAGTACACGCATGACCGCATCGCTCGAACAGCAGAAGAAGGACGTGCTCGCGCTCATCAACCGCGAGGAGATCGTGAAGATCGCGTCCGACCTCGTCAACATCTCGAGCCCGACGGGCTACGAGGCGGAGTGTGCCGATTACATCATCGGCCGCTACAAGGCCAACGGCATCAAGCACATTCCGCAGGAATTCGACGAGGGCCGGCGCAACGCGATCGGCGTGGTGCAGGGGGACGGCAGCGGTCCGACGCTCATGTTCAACGGCCACATGGACACCTCGTACATCGGCAACGAGGAGTTCCTTCCGGACCGCCCGGGTTATAAGCCGCATGCGATCGTCGAGGACGGGTGGCTCTACGGGCTCGGCATCTACAACATGAAGGGCGGCATCGCCTCGTTCCTGCATGCCGCCGAGGTCGTCAAGCGCGCGGGCGTCCCGCTGAAGGGCGACATCCTCCTCGCGTGCGTGGGCGGCGAGATCGAGAAGGCGCAGATCGGCGAGCGCCAGGGACGCCTCTATCGCGGCGGCGGATGCGGTACCTGGTACGCGGTGACCCACGGCGCGGTGGCGGACTTCGCGGTCGTGGGCGAGCCCACCGGCCTGTCGCTCATGCACTCGCACGGCGGCTACGTCTGGACGCGGATCACGCTCGTCGGCAATCCGCGCCACACTGTGTTCGGGCAGGTGCGCAACAACACGATCAACAACATGATGAAGCTCGCGGCGCACCTGCAGGCATGGGGCGACGACTTCGAGAAGCGCAACACGCACCAAGGCATGAGCTCCAAGGTGACGCTTTCCGCGATCGAAGGCGGGTGGCCGCATCGCTGCAGCCGGGTGCCCGTGTATTGCACGCTCTACGTGGACACGCGGCTCATGCCGCACCAGAGCCCGCTGCTCGTGCGCGAGGAGATGGAGGCTGCCGTGCGCGAGCTGCAGCGGCGTGACCCGGATTTCGCGAGCCTGCACCTCGACATGAACATTTTCATGAACCAGTGGGGCTCCGAATGCCCTCCCGGCGAGCTCATCTACAAGGAGACCGCCAAGGCGCACGAGGAGGTGGCCGGCAGTCCGCCCGACCTCACGGCGGTGTCGTTCGCGTCCGATGCGGGCGAGCTGTGGGCGCACGGCATCCCCTGCCTCAACTACGGTCCCACCGGCAAGACCCGGCAGCTCTCCGACGGACGCCACTACGGCAACGCGCAGAGCGACTGGAACCCGGACGCGGGCGAGCATGCGTCGATCGACGACATGGTGCAGGGCGCCAAGACGTACGCGACGCTCATGCTCAACCTATGCACGCGCACGCGTAAGGAGCTCGGCATCCAGCGCAAGCGCCCCAGTCCCACGCACGATCACGGCCACGACCACTGATTCGACGATCCGACGGAGCCATTGCGATGCACGTCGTCGCCGCCATGTTCAAGCACGAGACGAACACGTTCTCGCCCGTGCCCACGCCGCTCGCGCGCTTTGCGCGCAACGGCAGCGTTCCCAACTACGGGGAGAAGGCGATCGAGGCCTTCCGCGGCACGGGGACGAGCTTTGCCGCGTTCCTCGACCTCGCGCAGAAGCATGGGGCGACGGTTTCCACACCCGTGGCCGCGCACGCGTGGCCGAGCGGCCCCGTCGAGGACGACGCGTTCGAGGAGATCGCCGGCCGCATCTGCAAGGACGTGGCGGCAGGCTGCGATGCCGTGCTTCTGGAGCTCCACGGCTCGATGGTGACCCGGAGCTTCGACGACGCGGAAGGCGAGCTCCTCGCCCGCATTCGCGCGGTCGCGCCCGACGTGCCGATCGGCGTGTCGCTCGACATGCACGCCAACATCTCGCAGCGCATGGTTTCGCATTGCACGGCCATCGCGGGCTACCAGACGTATCCGCACATCGACTTCTACGAGACGGGCGTGCGTGCGGCGGCGCCGATCTTCGCCTTGCTCGAAGGGCGCAGCAAGCCCGTGCAGGCGTTTGGCCAGAGCCCGATGCTGCCGCACGTCATGCGCCAGGCCTCGACGCGCATGCCGAACAAGGCGCTGCAGGAACGCTGCCGCGAGATGGAGCGGGAGGGTGCGCTCGCGGCGAGTCTTTTCACCGGCTTTCCCCACGCCGACATTCCCGATGCGGGCCTGAGCGTGGTCGTGGTCACCGACAACGATCCGGCGCTCGCCGGGCGCTTTCGGGACGAGCTGATCGCGCGTGCATGGGCTGCGCGCGAGGAGTTCGTCTTCGTGATCGAGCCGCTCGCGCAGTCGATTGCGCGAGCGGCAGCAACGCCCGAGGGCCCGGTGATCCTGCTGGACCACTACGACAACGCGGCGTCGGGCGGCACGATGGACACCGTGACGGTGCTGGGAGCCATCCTCGATGCAGGCCTCCCGGACGTCGCGGCGTTCGCGGTCTGCGATCCATCTGCGGTGGGGCAGATGATCGGGGCCGGGATCGGCGAGACGGTCACGGTATCGCTGGGCGGCAAGCTCGACATGCCCTCGATCGGCGTCCGCGGTGCACCGCGCACCGTCACCGGACGCGTGCGCATCATCTCCGACGGCCGCTATCGCAACGAAGGTCCCGCGCTCAAGGGCGTGCAGATGGACATGGGACCGACGGTCGTGCTCGACACCGGCAAGGTCGAGATCGTCGTGATCAGCAAGCAGCAGGAACCAAACGACCTGGCGTGCCTCAAATCGGTGGGCATCGATCCCGCCCGCAAGCGATTCCTGATGCTCAAGAGCCGCGTGCACTACGGCGCGGGATTCGCGGGTCTCGCCAAGGCCGTGATCGAGTGCGCGGGTACCGGGGTGTGCACGTCGGACTATTCGGCGCTCAAGTTCGAGAAGGTCCGGCGGCCCGTTTTTCCGCTCGACCAGGTCTGGTAGCGCGAGGAGGAATCAGCATGGCAAAGGAACGGGGTATCGGCGTTTGCCTCCTGTCGGCGACGTCGATCCAGGAGTACGTCAAGGTCGCCCGCGTGGCGGACGAGGTGGGCCTGCACAGCATGTGGGTCGCCGAGGGCTATCACTTCTTCCGCGACGTCGGCGAGCCGCGCAGCGCAACTACGGTGGCGGCGGCAGTGTCGCTCGCGACCAGGCGCATCAAGATCGGGCTCGGCATCGTGCCTGCGCACACGCGTCATCCCGCGCTGCTCGCAATGGAGGCCGTCTCGCTGTCGGAGCTCTCCGGCGGCCGCTTCATCATGGGCCTCGGTGCGGCCAAGGCCGCGGCGCTGCACATGGGCTACACGAGCGAGACGCTGAAGCCCGTGCCCGCGCACCGCGACGCCATCGCGATCATGCGGGCGATCTTCAAGGGCGACGCGTTCGACTATCGCGGCAAGACCTTCACGTTCGACGCGCCGGCACGCAAGGCGGGCGAGTTCACGCCCAACGTGCCGATCGCGATCGGTGCCACGGGTCCGCTCATGCTGAAGCTGGGCGGCGCAGTGGCCGACATCGTGCTGCTGCCCACGTTCACGACGCCCGCGTACGTGCGCTACGCGCTGGGCGAGATCGGCAAGGGAGCGGCGGAGGCCGGCCGCTCGCTCGACGACATACCCATCGGCGCCACGCTGCCGTTCTCGATCCACGAGGACAGCCGCGTCGCGCACGACGCGATCCGGCGGCTCGTCGCCGTCTACATCACCAACAAGGTCACCAACATCAAGAACGACACCTTGATGCAGGCGGCCGGCATGACGGTCGAGGAAGCGCTGCCCATCGCCAGCGCGATGACGGAGAAGGGCGCCGAGGCGGCGACCAGGATGGTCTCCGACGAGATGATCGACAAGGTCGCGGTGGCCGGCAATCCGGACGAGGTGAACGCGAAGCTCATCGCCCTCTTGCGCGAGGGACTCACGCTGCCGCTCATGTACCAGGTCCTGGGTCCGGATCGCGAGCAGGCGATCCGCCTCGTGGCGGAGACCGTGCAGCCCGTCTTCATGCGGGCGTGACGCGTTCGCGGACGATGCGCCTCGAAGGCGTCGCGTGGTCAGGCTAGGGTACAAGGCGTCGGCGGAGCAGTTCGGACCTTCCGAGCTCCTGCGCTTCACCGAGCAGGCCGAGGATGCGGGCTTCGACTCGGCGTTCGTCAGCGATCATTTCCAGCCGTGGCGGCACACGGGCGGCCACGCGCCGGCCTCGCTCGCGTGGCTCGGCGCGGCGTGCGCGCGCACGCGCAGGATCGTCCTCGGAACGAGCGTGCTCACGCCCACCTTCCGCTACCATCCCTCGATGGTCGCGCAGACGTTCGCGACTCTTGGCGTGATGTTCCCCGGCCGCGTGGTGCTCGGGGTAGGCACCGGCGAGTCGCTCAACGAGGTGCCCGCGACGGGACTCGCGTGGCCCGAGATGAAAGAGCGGTTCGCGCGATTGCGCGAGGCCGTGGCGCTCATCCGGCGCCTGTGGAGCGAGGAACGTGTCACGTTCGAAGGCACGTACTACCGCACGATGCAGGCGACGATCTACGACAGGCCGCAGATCGCCGTGCCGATCTACATTGCCGCGGGCGGTCCGCAGGTGGCGCGCTACGCCGGCCGCGCGGGTGACGGCATGATCTGCACGAGCGGCAAGGCGCCCACGCTTTACACGGAGCAGCTTCTGCCCGCGGTGACGGCGGGCCGCGCCGAGGCCGCGAATCCGGCGGCCGCGTTCGAGCGCATGATCGAGGTGAAGGTCTCGTTCGATCCCGATCTCGAAGCCGCTCGCCAGGGGACCAGGCACTGGGCCGCGCTCGCGTTGTCCGCCGAGGAGAAGATGTCGGTGGAGGATCCGCTCGAGATGGAGCGCCTCGCGGACGCGCTTCCGGTCGAGCGCACCGCGCAACGCTTCATCGTGGGCAGCGACCCGGAGGAGCACGTGCGGCGCATTAGCGCGTACCTTGAACTCGGCTTCGATCATCTCGTCTTCCACGCACCGGGCCCCGACCAGTCGCGCTTTATCGAGCTGTACGCGAAGGACGTGCTGCCGCGCCTGCGCGCCCTTGCCCCGCGAGCCGCGGCATGACGGGCACGCGCGCGATCGAGCTTCGCGCACTCGCCCAAGTGCCGGAGGTCCGCGCAGGCGACGATCTCTGCCGCATCGTCGCCGCCTCGACGCGCTCGACGGGCGTGGTCCCGCAGGATCGCGACGTGTTCGTGGTCGCGCAGAAGATCGTGTCGAAGGCGGAGGATCGCTTCGTGGACCTCGCGAGCGTCGAGCCTTCGGCGCAGGCGCGCACGCTCGCGGACGTGACGGGCAAGGATGCCCGTCTGGTCGAGGTCGTCCTGCGCGATTCGGTGCGCGTCGTGCGCGTGGTGCGCGACGTGCTGATCGTGCAGCATCGGCTGGGCTTCGTGGTTGCCAACGCGGGGGTCGACCAGTCGAACGCAGGCGGTGGGGCCGACCGTGCGCTGCGCCTGCCCGAGGATCCGGATGCGAGCGCGCAACGCCTGCGCGAAGGCCTCGAACGCGAATTCGGATGCAGCCTCGGCGTCATCGTGAGCGACAGCTTCGGACGTGCGTGGCGCCGCGGCACGATCGGCGTCGCGCTCGGCGCGGCGGGACTTCCGGCGATGGTCGACAAGCGGGGCAGCACGGACCGCGACGGGCGGGTCCTGCGGTCGACCCTCATCGGGTACGCCGACGAGATCGCATCGGCGGCTTCGCTGATCATGGGCCAGGCCGACGAGGGCCAGCCGGTCGTGCACGTTCGCGGGCTCGCGTGGAACGCGCCCGCGCTGCCTGCGCAGGAACTGGTGCGCCCCGAGCGCGAGGATCTCTTCCGGTGAGTGCGCTCCCGCGAACGGGCGGTCCGGTGCTCGCGCTGTCGGGGGGCATCGGTGGCGCCAAACTGGCACTCGGGCTGTCGCGCGTCCTGCCGGCAGGCGCGCTGAACGTGCTGGTCAACGTGGGAGACGACTTCGAGCATCTCGGTCTTGCCATCTGTCCCGACATCGATACGCTGCTGTACACGCTGGCCGGACTCGCGGACCCCGAGCGCGGATGGGGCCGGCGTGACGAGACGTGGCACTTCATGGCGGCGCTCGAGGCCTTGGGCGGGCCCGCGTGGTTTCGGCTGGGCGATGCCGATCTTGCGCTGCATGCCGAGCGCACGCGCAGGCTCGCCGCGGGCGAGCCGCTGTCCTTCGTGACCGACGCGATCCGCCGCAGGCTGGGTGTCGCGGCCACCATTCTTCCCGCGAGCGACGACCGCGTGCGAACGCGCCTGCATGCGCGGTCGGGGTGGATGCCTTTCCAGGAATACTTCGTTGCGCGCCGCTGCGAGCCCGAAGTGGACGCCATCGAGTACACAGGTGCCGATCGCGCGCGGGCAGGCGACGAGGCGTTGACGCTGCTGCGCGATAAAGCCTTGCGTGCGGTGGTGATCTGTCCGTCGAATCCCGTGCTCAGCATCGAGCCGATGCTCGCGATCCCGGCGTTGCGCCAGGCACTGCGGCAGTGTTCGGCGCCGGTGGTGGCGGTGTCGCCCATCGTCAGGGGCATGGCGATCAAGGGACCAACCGCGAAGCTGCTGCGCGAGCTCGGTGACGAAGCCGATGCCTTCGCCGCGGCGCGCCGCTACGCCGATCTTCTCGACGGCTACGTCATCGATGCGGCCGAGGACGAGGCCCACGGTCATCCTGGGTCGCTGAACGTCGTGCGTGTTGCGACGGTCATGCAATCGATTGAAAGCAAGGAGCGCCTTGCCCGCGCCTGCCTCGATCTGGCCGATGCCATCGCGATGCGTCGCGCCACCGCGGAGATGGCATCGTGATGGCGGGAACCTGGGCCGTGGTCCCGGCGAAGGAGGCCGTGCAGGCGAAGACGCGCCTCGCCCCGGCATTGCCGCCGGACGTGCGCATCGCGCTCGCTCGGGCGATGCTGGAGGATGTCCTGCGAACGCTGGCGTCGGTGCGCGGCCTTTCGGGCGTGGTCGTGGTGACGGTCGATGCCTATGCCGAGAGCCTTGCATCGCGCCTGGGCGCGCACGTGCTGCGCGACGGCGCGCGCGACGGGCACACCGGCGCGGTGACGGCTGCGGCGCGGCATCTGGTGCGCGAGTCGTGCGGGACGATGTTGACCATTCCCGGCGACGTGCCTGCAGTGACGCCCGCCGAGGTCGAGCGCGTCCTGCAGGCGCATGGCTCCGCGCCCGCATTCACGATCGTCCCCGCGCACGACCGGCGCGGCTCGAATGCGGTCGTGCTGTCGCCGCCCACGGCCGTTGCGCTCGCATTCGGCAACGACAGCTTCGCGCCGCACGTCGACGCGGCGCGCCGGTGCGGCATCGAGCCCGCCATCGTCGAGGACACGCCGGGGCTTGCGCGCGATGTCGACGGCTACGAGGATTTGCTGGCGGTCCTCGAGCTGCCCGGCGCCGAAGCCACCAGGCGCGCACTGCGCACGATCGCACCGCGCGGCGGTCCGCTCGTGCTTCCGAACGTAGAGGCCTGACGTGGACGTGAATCTCGGAGACCGCATCGCCGCCGGCCACCGGCTGCCCCACGAACAGGCGCGAGGCTTGGCCGATGTCACGGACCTCGTTGCGTTGATGGCTTCCGCAACGGTCGTACGTGAGGCCGGATTCAGCGACGCGCAGACCTACTCGCGCAAGGTGTTCATTCCCCTCACGCAGCTGTGCCGGGACAGCTGCCACTACTGCACGTTCGCGAAAGCGCCGCGCGATCTCGAAAGCCCGTATCTCGATCCGGAGCGCGTCCTCGCGATAGCGCGCGCGGGCGCCAAAGCGGGCTGCAAGGAGGCGCTCTTCACACTGGGCGACAAGCCCGAGCTGCGCTACGACACCGCGCGGCGCGCGCTCGCGCACCTTGGTCATGCGACGACGGTCGATTACCTGCGCGCGATGGCGGAGCTCGTCTTGCGCGAGACGGGGCTGCTGCCCCATCTGAATGCCGGTGTGCTCAGCGCTGCCGATTACACGCTGCTGCGCCCCGTGTCGGCGTCGATGGGACTCATGCTGGAAACTTCTGCGGAACGCCTGTCGCTGCGCGGGGGACCGCATTTCGGATCGCCAGACAAGCTTCCGTCGGTGCGCCTCGCGAGCATCGCCGCCGCGGGCGAAGCAAAGGTGCCGTTCACGAGCGGCATCCTCATTGGCATCGGCGAGACGCGGGCGGAGCGCATCGAGGCGCTCCTGTGCCTGCGCGACCTGCACGAGCGTTACGGTCACGTGCAGGAGATCATCGTCCAGAATTTCTGCGCCAAGGCCGGCACGCGCATGGCGCAGGCGGCAGAGCCTGCGCTCGACGATCACCTGTGGACCATCGCGGTCGCGCGGCTCGTGCTCGGCCCCGCGGTGACGATCCAGGCGCCGCCCAACCTGCGCCCGGCAGCGCTGCCGCGTCTCATCGAGGCGGGCATCGACGACTGGGGCGGCGTGTCGCCCATCACCGCCGATCACGTGAACCCGGAAAAGCCGTGGCCCGTGATCGACGCTCTCGCGGAAGCCACGGAGCGCACCGGCAAGGTGCTCGTACAACGGCTGGCGATCCATCCGCGATTCGCCACGCGCGGCGCGCAGTGGCTCGCTCCCGCGATGGAGAGCGCGGTGCTGCGTCTTAGCGATGCGCAAGGCTTTGCGCGTGAGGACCATTGGCGCGCCGGAGGCGCGT
Organism: uncultured Alcaligenaceae bacterium; assembly: GCA_964543615.1. Classification (GTDB taxonomy): domain Bacteria; phylum Pseudomonadota; class Gammaproteobacteria; order Burkholderiales; family Casimicrobiaceae; genus VBCG01. The sequence goes on from CAZIZD010000052.1 coordinate 13,782, forward strand.
TGCCGCCGGGACCGCTGCCGCCGCCGCGGCAGCCTGCGATCGTCACGGCGCGGCGGCGCGATCTTGCGCGCGCGATCGACATGGGCGTCGCGGGAAGCGGCATCGGCGAGGCGCAGATCGCCGCGCTGTTCGCGGCGCGGGGGAGCGACTTTCGCGCGGTGTGCGACGCCGCGGACGCGCTCCGTGCGCAGGTCAACGGCGATCGTGTGACCTACGTCGTGAACCGCAACATCAACTACACGAACGTGTGTGGATTCCGCTGCCAGTTCTGCGCGTTCTCCAAGGGCCGCGGCAGCGACGACCTGCGCGGGGCGCCGTACGACCTGGACCTGGGCGAGATCGCATCGCGCGTGCGCGAGGCCGCTGCGCGCGGGGCAACGGAGGTGTGCCTGCAGGGCGGCATCCATCCTTCGTACACGGGTGCCACTTATCTCGGGATCGTGCGCGCGGTGAAGGAGGCCGTGCCGTCGATGCACGTGCACGCGTTCTCTCCGCTCGAGATCATGCACGGCGCCAGCACGCTCGGCATGCCAGTGGCCGAGTTCCTGCGGGAATTGCAGGACGCCGGGCTCGGCACGCTCCCCGGCACCGCGGCCGAGATCCTCGACGACGAGGTGCGCCGGATCATCTGCCCCGACAAGCTCACGGCGGCCGAGTGGCTCGACGTCGTCGAGACCGCGCATCGCGTGGGGTTGCGCACCACGGCCACGATCATGTTCGGCCACGTCGACCGCGTCGAGCACTGGGCGCGGCACATCCTGGCGATTCGCGGCGTGCAGGGGCGCACGGGCGGCTTCACGGAATTCGTGCCGCTGCCCTTCGTGGCGATGGAAGCTCCGATGTTCCGGAAGGGCCGCTCGCGCAGCGGCCCCACGTTGCGCGAGTCGGTTCTGATGCACGCGGTCGCGCGCCTCGCGCTGCACCCGGAAGTGAAGAACGTCCAGACGTCGTGGGTGAAGATGGGACCGCAGGGCGCGCTGCTGTGCCTTCGCTCGGGTGCCAACGACTTCGGCGGCACGCTCATGAACGAAAGCATCACGCGCGCCGCGGGCGCTGTTCACGGCCAGGAGATGTTGCCCGCCACGCTTGCGCGGCTCATCGAAGGCATCGGCCGTCGTCCGATGCAACGGACCACGCTCTACGGCGAAGTGAAGGCCGAGGCGCGCCCGGTCGCGGTTTGAGCGAGCGCGCTACGGCGTGAATCCGAAGACGCGCGCCGGCGTGTGCCACGCGACGGCTTGGCGCGTCGCAGGGTCGGGAACGAGCCGCGTCAACTCCGCCACGAAGTCCCCGTAGCGAAAGCCGCGATCCTCGAAGCTCGTCCATGGCCAGTCGCTTCCCCACAGGAGCCGGTCGGGCCCAAGGATGTCGAGCAGGCGGGCCGCGTAGGTTGCGGCATCGCCGGGCGCGTTGCGATACGCGCCGGTGAGCTTCACGCAGACCTGGTGCCCGCTCGCGAATGCGGCGAGTGCATCGAACGTCGCGCAGCGCACACCCCGTGCGGGATCGGGACGGCCGAAGTGATCGATCACGAGCGGGGCGGGACACGCGGCAAGCGTGTCGAGAACGTCCGGAAGCAGACCTGGCTCAGTGTGTAGTTCGAGATGCCACCCACGTTGCCCGATGACGCGGTACACGCGCTGCCATTCCTCGTTGCCAAAGACACGATGGTCGCCGGCGCCGACGAGATTGTGGCGGATGCCGCGCACGCCGAGCGCGTGCCATTCCCCGATCTGCGCATCGGACACGCCGGGGTCCGTCACGACGACGCCGCGCAGACGCTCGGGATCGAGGCGCAGCGCCGCGAGGAGCTTTGCGTTGTCGGTGCCGTAGAAGCTCGGCTGGATCAGCACGCCATGCGTGACGCC
>CAZIZD010000053.1:0-5451 GCA_964543615.1 uncultured Alcaligenaceae bacterium
GCATCGGCTGGTTCGAGGAGCCCATCGACCATCGCGACTTCGACGGGTACGCCTCGTTGCGCCAGCGCGCGGGCGTTGCGCTTGCGATGGGGGAGCGCGAGTACGATCTCGTCGGGTTGCGCGAGCTCATCGCGCGCAACGCGCTCGACCTGTGGCAGCCCGACCTCCTGCGCCTCGGCAGCGTGGAGGCGTGGCGCGATTCGGCCGCCTACGCGGCGGCACACGCGATTCCGGTGCTGCCGCACTACTACCGCGACTATGACGTGCCTCTCTTGTGCACCGTGGGCAACGCGCACGGCGCCGAGTCGTTCGACTGGATCGATGCGATCGTCGACGCCCCGATGCGCGTCGAGAATGGGCTTGCGTACCCGCGCGAGTCGCCGGGCTGGGGATTCCGCTTCAGGCCGTCGGCGCTGACGGCGCTCTAGCCCGGGTCTACGATTCGCGCTGACGCGCTTCGCCGCTTGTTCGTGGAGCGGCCCTTCGGAGTCACGGCTACGCGCGGACCTGGCCCGACCCCAGCACCACGAACTTCTGGCTGGTGAGGCCCTCCAGGCCGACGGGGCCGCGCGCGTGCAGCTTGTTGGTCGAGATGCCGATCTCGGCGCCCAGGCCGAATTCGAAGCCGTCGGCAAACCGCGTCGAGGCATTGACCAGCACCGAGCTCGAGTCGACCTCGCGCAGGAAGCGCATCGCGTTGCCGTAGTCCTGCGTCACGATGGCATCGGTGTGCTGCGAGCCATACTGCGCGATGTGCGCCATCGCGTGATCGAGCGAATCGACCACGCGGATCGCGAGGATCGGCGCCAGGTACTCCGTGTACCAGTCCTCCTCGGTCGCCGTCTTCATCGCGGGCACGAGTCCGCGCGCGCGATCGTCGCCGCGCAGCTCGACGCCCTTGCCGGAGTAGACCGCGCACAGGGGCGGGAGCACGCGCGCCGCGATGTCCGCGTGCACGAGCAGCGTCTCCATCGTGTTGCACGGCGAGTAGCGCTGCGTCTTCGCGTTGTCAGCGATGCGGATCGCCATGTCGAGGTCGGCCGACGCGTCGATGAAGACGTGGCACACCCCGTCGAGATGCTTGATCACCGGCACGCGAGCCTCGCGCGAGATGCGCTCGATGAGGCTCTTGCCGCCGCGCGGCACGATGACGTCGACGTGCTTCTCGTCGGTGATGAGATGGCCCACGGCGGCGCGGTCCGTCGTAGCCACCACCTGCACCGCGGCTTCCGGCAGGCCCGCTTCGCGCAGGCCATGTTGGACGCACGCGGCGATCGCGGTGTTGCTGCGGATGGCCTCGGAGCCGCCGCGCAGGATGGTCGCGTTGCCGGCCTTGAGGCACAGGCCCGCGGCATCGGCGGTCACGTTGGGACGCGATTCGTAGATGATGCCCACCACACCGAGCGGCACCCGCATGCGACCGACCTGGATGCCGGTCGGGCGGTAGCGCAGGTCGGTGATCTCGCCGACCGGGTCGGGCAGCGCCGCGATCTCGTCGAGGCCGTCGGCCATCGCGAGGATGGTCTTGGGCGTGAGCGTGAGGCGGTCGACGAACGCGGCATCGTGTCCCGTAGCGCGCGCCGCGTCGACGTCCTCCTTGTTGGCCGCGATGAGCCGCGCTTCCTCGCGCCGGATCGCGAGCGCCATCGCCTGCAGCGCGCGGTTCTTCGCGCCGGTGTCGGCGCGTGCGACGTCACGCGAGGCCGCACGGGCGGCCTCGCCCACGCCGCGCATGTAGGCGGCGACGTCGACGGCGGGTACGCGCAGGTCGTTCATGGCGATGATTCTACTCCGGGGCGATTGTTTGACAGGCGTCAAGCCACTGCGGGAGCCCCGGCGGAGAATCGGCCGAAAGAGGCATCGAAGGGAGGAGGATCGCCATGCTCGTACGCGATTGCATGAGTGCCCATCCGGTGACCGTGCGCAACGACGCGGATTACAAGGTCGCCCTCAAGCTGATGCAGGACCATGCGTTGCATCACGTCCCCGTGCTCGACCACCGCGAGAACCTCGTGGGCATCGTGGCCGAGCGTGACCTGCTGCTCGCCGCGACGCATCACATGCAGGCGGCGGTCGACGTGGGCGACGTCATGCATCGCGACGTCCTCACCACCACCGGCGACACGCCCGTCGGCGAGGCCGCCGCGCTGATGGTCGACCATCGCATCGGCGGATTGCCGGTCCTCGACGCCGAGCGGCGGGTTATCGGCGTCATCACCGAGACCGACATCTTCCGCGCGTTCGTCGCCTCGCAGCGCGCTACGGCGGAGTGATCGTCTTCACGCCCTGGTCGGTGCCCACCAGGATCACGTCGGCGCCGCGGCGCGCGAACAGCCCCACGGTCACCACGCCCGCGATGCCGTCGATGGTCGCCTCGAGCGCCTGCGGATCCTCGATCGTCAGTCCGTCCACATCGAGGATCACGTTGCCGTTGTCGGTGGTGAAGCCCATGCGCCACGCGGGCCGGCCGCCCAGGCGCACCAGCTCGCGCGCGACGTAGCTGCGCGCCATCGGGATCACCTCCACCGGCAGGGGGAAGCGGCCGAGCACGTCCACCACCTTCGTCTGGTCGACGATGCACACGAACTTGCGGCCGACGGCGGCGACGATCTTCTCGCGCGTGAGCGCGCCGCCACCGCCCTTGATCATGGCGCCCCACTTCGTGACCTCGTCGGCGCCGTCGACGTACACGGGCACGTTGTCGACGTTGTTGAGCTCCTCGACCTCGATGCCGTGCGACCTCAGGCGCGCCGTGGACTTCTCCGAGCTCGACACCGCGCCCTTGATGCGGTTCTTCATCTTCGCGAGCTCGTCGATGAAGAAGTTGGCGGTGCTGCCGGAGCCGACCCCGATCCACGCGTCGTCGACGACGTACTTCATCGCCTCGCGGGCGACGGCCTGCTTCAACTCGTCCTGGGTCATGATGAAAGCTCCTTCGCTGACCCAAAACTATAGCAGCGCGATGCGGGGTCCTAGGTCCTGGCGAGCGCGAAGCGCGGCAGCACGAGGCCGTCGGGCATCGTCACGTAGACCAGCGAGACCTTGCTGCCGATCCACGAGCCTTCGGGCAGCGGCGGCTCGAGGTTGGAGATCATCACCGGACCCTCGCGCAGGCGCACCGCGACCACGTTGTAGGGCGCCGGATACGCGGGCAGGTAGGTCTTGTGGAAGATCACCCACGACACGATCGTGCCCTCGCCCGTCAACGGCTTCCATTCGAGGCGCTCGCCGCCGCAATGCGTGCATACGGGCGCGGGCGGGTACTGCGATGCGCCGCACGCGGCACAGCGCTGGAGTTCCATGGCACGGGCGCGGATCGTCTCCCACATGCGCTCGTCGTACAGGCCGACCACCGGGGGCGGCGTCGTTTCGGGGGTTGTCGTGGCGGACATGGGTCAGGCCTCCGCGGCGTAGATGAGCGACGTCGCCTTGCCGGCGACGTCCGACGTGTAATGCACGTGGCGGCAGTTCGCGACCTGGCGCTCCCCCGCCTCGCCGCGCAGTTGCCGCACGCACTCGATCTGGTGCGCCCATCCCTGCATGTAGGTCTCCGACAAGTGGCCTCCGCTCGTGTTCGTGGGCAGCTTGCCGCCCGGGCCGATGCCGCTCTCGCGCATGAACTTGCCGGCATCCCCCCGTGCGCAATAGCCGTAGCCTTCGAGTGCGAGGGGCACGTGCACGGAGAAGCTGTCGTAGACCTGCAGCACGTCGATGTCCTTCGGCCCGACGCCCGCCATCGCATAGGCCTGGCGCGCGCTCTCCTGCTGGGCGGGAAAGTAGAACTCGGTGAGGCGCGGCTCGAGGCTCGTGGCGCCCGCGTTGAGGTCGCGGCGGCCGAGCCCCTTCACGTAGACGGCCTTCTTCGCGAGCTTGCGCGCGCGCTCGGCGCTGGTGACGATCAGCGCGACGCCGCCGTCGTTGATCATGCAGTAGTCGAACAGGCGCAGCGGCTCGCAGATGTAGTCGGCCGCCATGTAGTCGTCGAGGGTTATGGTCTTGCGCATGACGGCGTTGGGGTTCATCGACGACCACTGTCGCTGCGCGACCGCGACGTGACCGAGGTCGCGCTCGGTCACACCGCTCGCGGCCTGGTATGCGCGGAACGTGAGCGCGTAGAGCGCGCCCTGCGACGTGAATCCCCACGGACGGTGGTAGACGTACGAGAGGAAGAGATCGCCGCCCATGGCCTGCGGCCCGCCGTACTGCACCTTGGCCGAGCGCTGGTCGTTGCCGTAGACGAGTGCCACGACTTCGGCGAGGCCGGCGTCGATCGCGGCCACCGCCTTGGCCACCGACGTGACGGCGTCGGCCTGGTCGCCCCAGCGCGGGTCGATGCCCAGCACCTCGGCCATGCGCTCGTACGCGGTGGTCGGTCCCGCGATCAGCCCGTCGATGTCGCCGCGCGCAAGACCCGCATCCGCGAGCGCGCGCCCGAACGCCCAGGCACCGTATCCGTAGCTGTCCGCGGGGCGCTCTCCGGCGCGCACGCGCTTCCAATCCTCGGTCCAGTCGGTGTGGCCGATGCCCGCGACGGCCGCGACGTTGCGCAGGCGCGGGGACGGCACTTTGTCGGTATGGGCGAAATGCGGCTCATCGTTCACTTTAGCGCTCCGGTAGCGTCGAGTTCCGCGAGGTGCGCAGGCGACACCCCGAGGAACGTGGAAAGGACTTCGTGCGTGTGCTCGCCGAGCAGCGGTGGCCGATCGAGTTCCACCCGCTCTCCATCGATCTTGAACGGGGGCGAGTTGAGGAGGATCGGCCCGACCTCCGGGTGTCCGACGCGCTGCCAGGCGCCATTGATGCGCAGGTGCGCGTCGTCCTCGATGAGGTCGCGGGAGCTTTGCGCGCGCGCGACGGGCACGCCTTGGCGCCGCAGAGCATCGACGATCGCGTCGACGGAAAGGCCGGTCGTCCACGCGCCCACGCAGCGCTCGAGATCGTCCACGCGAGCGAGGCGCCCTTCCGCGCAGGAGTAGCGCGCGTCGGTCGCGAGATCGGGACGGCGCATCGCCGCGCACAGCCCGCGCCATTGGGCGTCGCTGGCGACCGCAATCGCCACCCACGCGTCGTCTCCCTGCGCGCGGAACATGTTGTGCGGCGCGTGCAGGCGACTCCTGTTGCCCGTCTGCGGCGGTTCCGAGCCCGTGAGGCCCGTCTCCACGAGGGCCGCCCCCATGAAGTTCGCGGTGGACTCGACCTGCGAGAGGTCGATCTCCATGCCCTCGCCGGTCCTTCGGCGCAAGCGAAGGGCCGCGAGCACGGCGAATGCCGCATGGTAGGGATTGGCGGCATGGTCGGGATAGTGCGTCCCGGGACCCACGGCGTCGCCGGGGGCGTAGGCGGTATGCCACATGAGGCCCGTGACGGCGCTGATGGTCATGCCGACGCCCAGCAGGTTCGCGCGCGGACCGGCGCTTCCGTACATGGGCATCGACAGTGCGATGATGTCCG
>CAZIZD010000053.1:5461-12605 GCA_964543615.1 uncultured Alcaligenaceae bacterium
GCTCCTCGCCCGGCCTGATCGCGCGCAGCGCGGGATAGTCGAGGCCGAGGCGCTCCATCGCACCCGGGCCGAAGTTGTTCGAGACGACGTCGGACTTCCGGATCATGGCGTGCACGAGCGCCATCGCCGCCGGGTCCTTGAGGTTGAGCGACAAGCTCTTCTTGCCCGTGTTGCGCGACGCAAAGTATCCGCTGCGGTTGGTCCCCGGGATGCGATCCTTGAACGGGCCGCCCATGCGTACCGCGTCGGGCCGCGTGAGGCTCTCGATCTTCAGCACGTCGGCCCCGAAGTCCGAGAAGATCTTGGTGCAGAACGGCCCGGCACCGGCCCACGTGAGATCGGTGAAGCGCACGCCTTTGAGGAACTGCGGCTTCACGACGCGGCCTCCGCCCAAGACCCGAGGGAGGGCGCGGGATGCGCGGACCAGACCGGACGCGAGAGGGCGTACGGCGCGCCGGGAAAGCGAATCGTGCGGCCGTCGACGGCGAGGTCGATGAAAAACCGCCGGTGTGCGAGCTGCGGGTCCTCGAACATGTCCGTGACCGTGCTGACCGGTCCCATGACGATCTTCCGCGCGATCGCCTCGCGCGTGAGCTGCTCTTTCGTCATGCCGCGCAGGAACGTCTCGACATGCTCGCGGAACTGCACCTTCGCCTCGCGCGTCAGGCGCCAGGGGCGATCGTTCCAGCGCGCGTCCGCGAAGTACGCGGCCGCAGGATGACCCTGGTCCCGCATGAGTCCGAGCAGCGCGCTCCACGACACTCCGAGCGGGAGCGGGGCTGCGAGGAATACGAAGCCGTCCTTGCACGCGAAGATGTCCTCCGTCGCATCCCGCGTGCCTTCGCCGCCTCGCATCGACACGCGATCCTCGAAATCGTAGACCTGGATCGAGTTCTGCAGCGAGTGCGCGATGCACTCCTGCACCGAGACGTCGATGTCGTGCCCGTGTCCGTGGACCTCCGCGTCGGCCAGTGCGAGCGAGGCCACCACCGCGGCGTACACGCCCGCGATCATGGTCGCCTGTCCCTCGGGCAGGCGCAGGGGCGCGTCGTCCGGGCGACCCGACAGCCACGCGAGTCCGCCCGCCGCCTGCAGCGTGAGATCGGTGGCGGGGTCTCCTGCGCGCGGCCCTTCGCGCCCGAACGGCGAGATCGACGCCACCACCGCCTTGGGCCCGGCCAGCGCGCGCACGCGCGCGGCATCGTCGTACAGCGGGCCGCCGCGTTCGAGGAGAACGATCGCGGCGGACGCGGCAAGGGTGGCGAAGCTCGACATGCCCGCCGCGGTTGCGAAGTCGACCACCACGCTCTTCTTGCTCGCGTTGAGGAAGGCAAATGCGGACACGAGCTCCGGGTCGGCCGCGCGTTCCATGCGGACCCGGTCGGGAAGCCCGCCGGGAGGCTCCACCCGGATCGTCGTGGCACCGAGGTCCGCGAAGAGCCGTCCCGCGTAGCGCCCGAACTCGCAGGTGAGGTCGAGCACGGTCACGTCGTCGTACGGGCGCGTCATGGCAGGCGGTAGAGGCTGCGCGCGGTTCCGGCGAAGAGCGCCTCGACATCGCCCGCCGACCGGTGCCGGGCAAGACGCGTGAACGCGTTCCACAGCGTGTTGTAGTTGAAGCTTCCCTTGTCGACCGGGAAGTTGCTCTCGAACATGCAGCGGCGGGACCCGAAGAGCTCGATGCACGCCTCCACGTACGGACCGATCGCTTCGGCGATCTCCGCCGACGACGGCGGCACCGGGCGCAGGTGGAATCCAAACCCGAAGAGCGGCATGCCGAAGCCGCCGATCTTGACGGCCACGTTCGGCAGGCGCGCGAGCTTCGCCATGCCCTCTCGCCAATCGGCGAACACAGATGCGCGCTGTCCGGCATAGGGCCCGACCGCGAGCGGCCCACCGACGTGATTGAGGACGATCTGCGTGGACGCAAACGTGCGCGCGAGGTCGGCCAACTCGTCGAGCTGCGTATGGATGAGCCAGGCGTCGAACACGAGGCCCTTGCGCGAGAGGCAAGCGAATCCCTCGCGAAAGGCGGGGTCCGCCATCAGGCCGCGCGGAGGATTCGCGGCGGATACGCGCACCGCCGGATCGGCGTGCCAGACCGCAATGTTGCGGATGCTCCGCAGGTGCCCGTGCGCCGCCGCGAGGAGGGCGTCCAGCACCGTCGACACGGCGTCGCCGAGGCGCAGGTCCGCATGGCCGACCGCCGCCGCCGCGATGCCCCCGGCACCACGGCGGACAGCCTCCTCGCGCTCGCCGTTCACGAAGTGCATCTCACCGACGCATCGCGTCGGCTCCGGCCCCTCGCGGAGGTAGTGCGTCTTGCACTCGACGAACACCGTCGAGACGATGTTCGGGCCGCCCGCCATGTCGGCCAGAAGATCGCCGGTGCGGTAGACCTTGTCCGGGAACTCCCACAGGTGATGATGGGCATCGACGACAGGCAGGGCGGGCTCGAGCGGCGCCTCGCGTTCCAGTGCGAGCCATTCCGGACGCACGGCGATGTGCGGCGGACCCGGCGCGTGCGTCGCAGCGTCGCTCACGGGACGAGGAGGGACGTGAGCGCACCCACGTCCGTTGCCTGCTCGAATGCGCGGATGCGCGCGAGGCTCGCCTCGATCGCATGCGGCGCGAGTCCCGACATCGGGACGAGGTGCCGGTACTTCGCCTCGACCTCTTCCCAGCGGATGCCGCGCGGTCCGGAGCCGCGGGGGGCCTTGCACGTATGCGAGTAGCGCCGGCCGTCCTGCATGACGATCGTCACGGTGCCGCCGTGGCGATGGGGAAAGCGGTCGGGCAGCGGAGGCGGCGAAGGATCGATCTCGACCCGGCCGAGCAGGCGGCAGATTGTGGGGTCCGACATCTTCTGCGTGTCGGCGATGTGCTCCCACCGGAAGCCGCGATCCGCGACCGCGGCCGCGGCGAAGTACACGACACTGTGCGCGGCGCCCACGAGGTCGGTCGGGTGCGTGGGGCCGTGCAGATGCGCGAGCTGGGCTGCCGACAGGATGATGCGCTCGACCCTCGCCGGATCGACGTCTCCCGCGATGGCGGCCTCCGCCGCCGCTTCTGCGATCGCGTGATAGGGGTGACCGCCGGGCATCAGCTTGATGGCCATGTCGGTCACGATGTCCCAGGAGTCGCCGAGGTCGCGCACGACATCGCTCACCGCCTGGCCGTTCATCGCATCGAAGAAGCCGCGCGGTGCATCGAGGACCGTGGGCTCGGCAGTGAAGCCGCGATGGGCGGCGTAGGCGGCCTGCACCCCGAGCAAGGCCGCGAGCCCCGCGTGATATTCCCGCGCCCAGCTCGTGTCGGCGGAAATGGCGATGCCGCCGATCGACGTCGCTGCAAGAGCGATGGCGTGCGTCATTCGGGACGCGTCGAGGTCGAGCAGCGTCCCCGTCGCGACCGCGCCGCCGAACACCGTGGACACCGACCCATGAAAGCCGCGCTGCATGCGGCCCGGCGTGAGCGCTTCGTCGATGCGCCCGGCCACCTGGTATCCGAGCACCATCGCGCGGAGCACCGCGTCGCCTGGACGCCCCTCCTTCTGCGCGACGGCCACGGATGTCGTCGAGACGATCGTGCCGATGTGCGCGATGCTGCGGAGGTCGCTGTCGTCGGACGCCGCGGCGTCGCTCGCGACCGCGTTCACGCGCGCCGCGCCGCGCGCGGGAAGCTTCGCGGCGCTGAACCACACGGACGACTCGGGAGCGCCGCCCGCCTCGGTCTCGAGCTCGCGCACGATCCGCGCCGAGGGGATCGAGACGCCCATCGCTGCGCTCGCAACCGTGCTCGCGAGGCTCATCTTGGCGCGTTCGAGCGCGAGCGCGGGCAGGTCGCGAGCCGCGGACCCAGTGACGAACTCCGCGAGTTCGCGCGCGATCACTCGGCCTTCGCTCCGGATGCCTTGACGATCGGCGGCCACTTCGCGAGATCGTCCTTGATGAGCTGGCCGAAGGCGGAAGGTGGCCCGAGCGGGATCGGCTGCAGGTCGTACCCCGCCGTCGTGAGCTTCTCGCGGAACGCCGGCTGCGCGAAGATGCGATCCAGCGTGGTGTTGAGCTTGGTCACGATGGCAGGGGGCGTGCCGGCAGGCGCCACGAACCCGATCCAGGTCCCGACGTCGTAGCCCTTCACGCCGGCCTGGTCGAGCGTCGGCAGGTCCGGCAGCGTGGGCGAGCGCACGTTGTTGGTGACGGCGAGCGCGCGCAGCTTCTTGCCCTTGATGAGTCCCATGGCCGCGGGAATGTTGAAGAAACCCATGTCGACGTCGCCGGCGACGATCGCCTGCATCGCCTGCGGCGCCCCGGTGAACGGCACGTGCAGGAGCTCGGTCTTCGTGAGGTTGCCGAACACGACGCCCGCGATGTGCATGCTCGTGCCGATGCCGCTCGACGAATAGGTGAACGTGCCGGGCGGCTTCGCGCGGATGGCCTTGATCACGTCGTCGACGGTCTTGTAGGGGCTCGTCTCCGATACGACCATCACGTTGGACATCACCGCGACCATCGCGATGGGCATCAGGTCCTTCTGCGAATCGTAGCCCGTGCTCTTGTACAGCGCCTGGTTGATCACCATCGTGCCTTGCCCGGCCTGGCCGATCGTGTAGCCGTCGGGCGTCGCGCGCGCGATCGCCGTGGTGCCGATGTTGCCGCCCGCGCCGACCTTGTTCTCCACGACGACCGGCTGCCCCAGTTGCTTCGCCATCTCCTCGGCGACCTGGCGCGTGAATACGTCCGCGGCGCTGCCCGGGGCGAGCGGGGCGATGATCGTGATGCTGCGGGAAGGGTAACCGTCCTGTGCTTGCGCGAGCGGCATCGCGAGGATGGTGGCCGCGAGCATGGCCTTGTAGAGCATGGCAGTTCCTCCTTGGGGATCCACGACGATGGGCCGGTCCGAAGGGTCGCTGCGATGGCGAGACGCCGGTCGGTCCTGCGGAGTATGGCGGGGGCAACCCGCTGACGTCATTCGAGTTTTCCTGCTATATTGTTAAGCCGCGCTAAACATTTGCCATGCGCACGCTTCGCCACCAGTTGGGTCCGCTTCGTGTCTTCGACGCCGTCTGCAAAGCGGGTGGCGTGCGCCGTGCTGCCGATGCGCTGAGCGTCACGCCGGGGGCGGTCAGCCAGCAGATCAAGCATCTCGAGGGCGCGCTAGGAGTCACGCTGTTCCGCAAGGCCGGGCGTGAGATCGAGCTCACCGATGCTGGCCGCGATCTCGCGAGGCGCATCGGAGATCTCTTCGACCAGGTCGAGGCGACCGTCGACGACTTCGTGCGGCGCGCCAAGCCCGGTCGCATCCGTCTCAAGGTCATTCCCAGCTTCGCAACCAAGTGGCTCATTCCTCGGCTGGCGACGTTCTGCGCGCAGTTCCCGGAGATCGACGTCGCGATGGCGACCGTGACGCGCGCCGAGGAGGTCGAGGAGCTGGGCGACGCGGATTTCGTCGTGCGCCAGGGCACTGGGCACTGGCCGGGCCTGCACGCCGACCTGTTGTTCGAGGACGCGTTCGTGCCCGCGTGCGCGCCGGCTATCGCCTCGACGATCCGCACGCTCGACGATCTCGCGCACACGACGCTCATCCGCTCGATGATGCGGCCGGAGGCGTGGTCCACCTGGTTCGCTTCCGCCGGATTGCCTGGGCTCGAGCCCGCGCGAGCGATCTCCCTTGCCAACACGGCGCTGTGCCTGCAGGCCGCGGCGGACGGCGTCGGCGTCGCGATCGTGCAGCAGGCCTACGTCACCGACGACTTGGCGTCGGGCCGCGTCGTCATTCCGATCCCGCACGTCGCGCGCACGGGCGAGGGCTACTTCCTCGCGTGCGATCCGCGACGCAAGGACGACTATCCTCTTCTGCAGTTCCGCGAATGGGCGCATCGCACGTCGCTCGCGCAGCGCGCGCGGGTGCGCGACCTGCTGGGGGGCATCGACGTCGGCGCCCCCGCCGCGCCCGCGCCCGCCTAGCGCCGCCCGCGCGGCGTTGCGACCTACGTGCCGCCGCGCACGCGTTGCCAGGCGGCCTTCGCGCCGCCGACCATGGCCGCGACGATGCCGCCCGCGACGATGCCCACCACCAGGTTGGCCGCGAGCGTGAGCACGCTTTCGAATCGATCCGAGAATCCGGCGACGGCCTCGACCAGGTGATGCAGCGGCGGCGCGCCGTGAACCAGGATGCCGCCGCCGACCAGGAACATCGCGGCCGTCCCCGCGACCGACAGGAACTTCATGAGCCACGGCGCGGAGGCGAGGATGCCTCGACCGAGGGCGCGCTGCATGCGCGCAGCGGTGGTCTCGCCCTCGCGCCTGCAAAGGTAGAGGCCGGCGTCATCGAGCTTCACGATTCCCGCGACGAGCCCGTACACGCCGACGGTCATCAGGAGCGCGATGGCTACCAGCACCGCAATGCGGGTCGTGAGCGGCGAGCTCGCGACGATGCCGAGCGCGATCACCACGATCTCCGCGGAGAGGATGAAGTCGGTGCGGATCGCGCCCTTGATCTTCGTCTTCTCGAAGGCGACGAGGTCGACGTTCGCATCGGCGGCGGCCTTGGCCACCGCCTCGCGCTCCGCCTTGCGCTCGCTTGGCGAATGCAGGAAACGATGCGCGAGCTTCTCGAATCCCTCGTAGCAGAGGAAGGCGCCCCCCACCATGAGCAGCGGCGTGATCGCCCAGGGCGCGACCGCGCTGATGAGCAGCGCCGCGGGCACGAGGATCGCCTTGTTGACGAGCGACCCCTTGGCCACGGCCCAGACGACCGGCAGCTCGCGGTCCGCGCGCACGCCGGTGACCTGCTGCGCGTTGAGTGCCAAGTCGTCGCCCAGCACTCCCGCCGTCTTGCGCGTGGCGACCTTGGTCAGGACTGCGACGTCGTCGAGGACCGACGCGATGTCGTCCAGGAGTGCGAGAAGGCCGGCTGCCGCCATCCGTTTATCGATTACACCAGCGCACGCCGCATGTCCGCGAGCAGGCTGCCGAGGTACGCCGTGAACCGCGCCGCCGCCGCGCCGTCGATCACGCGATGGTCGTACGAAAGCGAGAGCGGCAGCATGAGCCGCGGCACGAACGCGCTGCCGTCCCACACGGGCTTCATCGCGCTCTTCGACACGCCGAGGATCGCAACTTCGGGGGCGTTGATGATC
>CAZIZD010000053.1:12615-13121 GCA_964543615.1 uncultured Alcaligenaceae bacterium
CTCGAGGGGGGCATTAGGGTGCCACTCATCGCCCGCTGGCCGGCGCGGATCAAGGCCGGCGCGACTTCGGGGGCGTTGATGATCGGCGTGAACGCCGTGCCGCCGATGCCGCCGAGCGAGCTGATCGAGAAGCAGCCGCCCTGCATGTCCGCGGGGCCGAGCTTGCCTTCGCGCGCCTTCGCCGAGAGCTCGCCCATTTCCTTCGCGATCTCCAGCACGCCCTTGCGGTCGGCGCCCTTCAGCACGGGCACCACGAGGCCGTTCGGCGTGTCCGCCGCAAAGCCGATGTTGAAGTAGCCCTTGCGGACGAGGTTGTCGCCGTCGAGCGATGCATTGAAGTCGGGGAACCTCTTCAGCGCGAACACGCTTGCCTTGATGAGGAACGCGAGCATCGTCACCTTGGCGCCCGACTTCTCGTTCTCCTTGTTGAGCGTCACGCGCAACGCCTCGAGGCTCGTGATGTCGGCCTCGTCCCGGGTAACTCCGATCTCCTTTCACGAGGGTCT
>CAZIZD010000053.1:13131-15612 GCA_964543615.1 uncultured Alcaligenaceae bacterium
CGTCGAACTGCGTGACGTGCGGGATCATCACCCAGTTGCGCGCGAGGTTCGCCCCCGAGATCTTCTTGATGCGCGACAGCGGGATGCTCTCGACCGGGCCGAACTTCGCAAAGTCCACCTTGGGCCACGGCAGGAGGTCGAGGCCGGCACCGCCGCCGGACGGCGCAGACGCAGGAACGCCCTGCGTCATCACGCCCTTCACGAAGGCCTGCACGTCCTCGTGCGTGATGCGCGCGTTGGGACCGGTGCCCTTGAGTCGTGCGAGGTCCACGCCGAGCTCGCGCGCGAACTTGCGCACCGAGGGCGATGCGTGCGCCGCCGTGAACGCGGCATCGTCGACGGGAGCTGCCGCGAACGCAGGCGGCGAAGCGGATGAAGGGGCGGGCGCAGGGGTCGCTGCGGCGGGCGACGATTCACTCCCTCTCCCGCTCGCGGGAGAGGACTGGGGTGAGGGTGCAGGTGCCGCGGATGACGAATCACTCCCCTTCCCGCTTGCGGCAGAGGGTTGGGGTGAGGGTGCCTTCGCTTCGGCCGCCGCCGCTTCGAGCAGCAGCACGAGGCTCCCCTCGCTCACCTTGTCGCCGACCCTGACCTTCACTTCCTTCACGATGCCCGCGGCGGGCGCGGGCACGTCCATGGTCGCCTTGTCGCTCTCGAGCGTGACGAGCGCGTCCTCGACCTTGACGCTGTCGCCCGCCTTGACGAGCACCTCGATGACGGGGATGTCCTTGAAATCCCCGATGTCCGGAACCTTGACCTCGACCATGTTCGTCACACCGTCCACGGCGCGGGCTTGGCGGCATCGAGGCCGTACTTCGCGATGGCCTCGGCCACCTTCGCCGCGGGAATCGTGCCTTCGTCCGCGAGCGCCTTCAGCGCCGCGACCGCCACGTACTGCGGATTCACCTCGAAGAAGCGGCGCAGCTCCTCGCGCGTGTCGGAACGGCCGAAGCCGTCGGTGCCGAGCACGGCGTAGCGGCGGTGCACGAAGGGCCGGATCTGCTCGGCGAAGAGTCGCATGTAATCGGTCGCCGCGATCGCAGGGCCCTGCGCACCGTCGAGGCATGCTTCGACGTGCGAGCGGCGCGGCTTCTCCGTCGGATGCAGCATGTTCCACCGCTGCACCGCCATGCCGTCGCGCGCGAGCTCCGTGAACGACGGGCAGCTCCAGATATCGGACTCGACACCCCAGTCGCTGCGCAGGAGTTCGGCCGCCGCCATCACCTGCCGCAGGATGACGCCGGAGCCCATGAGCTGCACGCGCGGTCCCTTCGACTTCTTGCCCTGCAGCAGGCGGTACATGCCCTTCAGGATGTCCGGCGCCGCGCCTTCGGGCATCGCGGGATGGACGTAGTTCTCGTTCATCACCGTGATGTAGTAGTACACGTCCTCCTGGTCGGCGTACATGCGGCGCAGGCCGTCCTGGATGATGACCGCGAGCTCGTACGCGAACGTGGGGTCGTACGAGATGCAGTTCGGCACCGTCGCCGAGATGAGGTGCGAGTGGCCGTCCTCGTGCTGCAGGCCTTCGCCGTTCAGCGTCGTGCGCCCCGACGTGCCGCCGAGCAGGAAGCCGCGCGAGCGCATGTCGCCCGCGGCCCAGGCGAGGTCGCCCACGCGCTGGAACCCGAACATCGAGTAGAAGATGTAGAACGGGATCATCGCCACGTTGTGCGTCGAGTACGAGGTCGCCGCGGCGATCCAGTCGCACATGCCGCCCGCCTCGTTGATGCCCTCCTGCAGGATCTGGCCGTGCTTGTCCTCGCGGTAGAACATGAGCTGGTCGTGGTCCTGCGGCGTGTAGAGCTGTCCCTGCTGGTTCCAGATGCCCAACTGCCGGAACATGCCTTCCATGCCGAACGTGCGCGACTCGTCGGGCACGATGGGCACCACGTGCTTGCCGATGTTCTTGTCACGCACGAGCACCTGCAGGATCTGCACGAACGCCATCGTGGTGGAGATCTCGCGGTCCTCGGTGCTCTTCATGAAGCGGTCGAACGCCGCGAGGTCGGGCACCGCGAGCGCGGTCGAGGCCTTGGTGCGCCGCGTGGGCAGGAAGCCGCCGAGGTCCATCCGGCGCTTCCGCATGTACTGGTGCTCTGCCGAGTCGACGGGGAACGTGAGATAGGGAATCTCGTCGAGCTTGTCCTCGGGCACCGGGATGTCGAAGCGCTCGCGGAAACGCGCGAGCGACTCGTGCGACATCTTCTTCTGCTGGTGCGTGATGTTCTGCGCCTCGCCCGAGGTGCCCATGCCGTAGCCCTTGATCGTCTTGGCGAGGATCACCGTCGGCTGGCCCTTGTGGTTGGCGGCCGCATGGAATGCGGCGTAGACCTTGTGCGGGTCGTGCCCGCCGCGGTTGAGGTGCCAGATCTCGTCGTCGGACCAGTCGGCCACCAGCGCCTTCAACTCCGGCGTGTTGAAGAAGTACTCGCGCACGTACGCGCCGTTCTTGCTCTTGAACGTCTGGTACTCGCCGTC
>CAZIZD010000054.1:0-10952 GCA_964543615.1 uncultured Alcaligenaceae bacterium
CCGTCGGTGGCGGTGAGCCCGCCGAAGCGCTTCACGAGCCCCTTCACCTCGAGCAGGCTCACGGCGCCCTCCTCCGGCGGTCGAGGTCGACGAGGTAGCCGTAGAGGCCCTTCTTGGCGGTGAGCACGATCAGCACGATGACGGGACCGAGCACGATCATCCAGTGCGTCGTCCACGCCGTGAGGATCTCCTCGAAGACGATGAGCGCGAGCGCACCGGCCACGGGTCCCAGCACCGTGCCCATCCCGCCCAGCACGATCATCACGATGAGATCGCCCGACGCCTGCCACGCCATGTACGAGGGCGCCGCGAACTTGGTCAGGTTGGCAAGCAGGACGCCCGACAGCACGCACACGAGCGCCGAGATCACGTAGGCAGTGAGCTTGTAGCGCAGCATCGGGAAGCCAAGTGCCGCCATGCGGCGCTCGTTGCTCTTGCCGCCGCGGATCACCATGCCGAAGCGCGACTCCACGAGGCGCGCGAGCCCGGCGAGGCACGCGATCAGCACGGCGAAAGCCGCGTAGTAGAGCGCGATGTTGCTCTTGAGAGAGAAGAGGCCGAAGTCGCTGCGCGCGTTGATGGTGAGGCCGTCGTCGCCGCCGAACTGCTTGAGGCTGATCGCGAGGAAGTAGAGCATCTGCGCGAACGCGAGGGTGATCATGATGAAGGCCATGCCGCTCGTGCGCAGGCAGATGAGGCCGATGACGACCGCGACCAGCGCGCCGACGGCGAGCGCCGCCGCGACGTGCAGCCAGCCGCTGTCGATGCCGTAGTAGCCGAGGATGCCGACGGCGTACGCGCCGATGCCCACGTACATCGCGTGACCGAAGCTCACGAGCCCGCCGTAGCCCAGGATGAGGTTGAGGCCCACGGCCGCGATGGCGAGGATCAGGATGCGCGTGAAGAGCGTGACGTAGTACGGCTCGCCGATGGCAGCGGCGATGGCCGGCACTGCCGCGAGGAAGCCGAGCAGCGCCACGGCGACGGCGTTGCGCAGCGTCATGACGGCACCCTGCGCGCGCTCACGCGTGGCGCACCGGGAACAGGCCCTGTGGCCGGATCGCGAGCACCACGGCCATCAGCACGTAGATGAGCATGGACGCGATGGCCGGACCCGCCGCCTGCGCGAGGGAGCGCTCGACGAACTCGCGCAGCAGCGTCGGGAGGAAAGCCCGGCCGATCGTGTCCACGGTGCCGACGATGAGCGCGCCGTAGAACGCGCCGCGGATCGAGCCGATGCCCCCGGTCACGATCACGACCAGCGTCAGGATGAGGATGGGCTCGCCCATGCCGGGCTGCACGGAGAGGATCGGTCCCGCCATGAGACCGGCCAGCCCCGCGAGCGCGGCGCCGAGGCCGAACACGATGGTGTTGAGCCGACGCACGTTGACGCCGAGCGCCGCGACGATCTCCGGATGCGTGGCGCCCGCGCGGATCAGCATGCCGACGCGCGTGCGATGGATGAGGAAGTAGAGGCC
Organism: uncultured Alcaligenaceae bacterium; assembly: GCA_964543615.1. Classification (GTDB taxonomy): domain Bacteria; phylum Pseudomonadota; class Gammaproteobacteria; order Burkholderiales; family Casimicrobiaceae; genus VBCG01. The sequence continues at coordinate 1,479 of CAZIZD010000054.1, forward strand.
GATCGCCACCGCGATGCCGACCGCGATGATCGCGAAGCGGTAGGCCGGATAGCGCAAGCCGAAGAGGTCGACGGTGCCCGAGAGCGCCTCGGGCGTGCCCATGAACTGCGCACCCGGCCCCCAGACGATGCGCACGAGCTCGTTGAAGAACAGGATGAGCCCGAACGTCGCGAGCACCTGGTCGAGATGGTCGCGGCGGTAGAGAGGGATGAGCGCGATGCGCTCGACGACGATGCCGAGCAGCATCGTCGCGGGGACCGCGACGAGCCCCGCCAGCAGGAACGAGTTGGTCTTGCCGAAGGTTGCGGCGGCGAAGTACGCGCCCATCATGTAGAGCGACCCGTGCGCGAGATTCACGAAGTTCATGATCCCGAACACGAGCGTGAGCCCGGCGGCGAGCAGGAACAGCAGCACGCCGAGCTGCAGGCCGTTGAGCGCCTGCGTAAGAAAGAGGCCGATCGTCACGATCGGCCCCTTTCGCGCGGCATTCCGTCAGTCACGATGCGCGGCGCGCCGCAAGGCTTGCGCGGATGCGCTCTCTGCCACGGTCACAGCTTGCATTGCGTGTAATACGCGTCCTTGTGGTCCTTGAGCGGCGTGGCGATGGTCTTGAGGCTGACGCGACCCTTCGCGTCCTTGGCCACCTCGAACACGTGCATGTCCTGAATCGGGAAGCCGTTGTTGTTGAACTTGAAGTTGCCTCGCAGGCTCTTGAAGTCCGCGGCCTTGAGCGCGGCTTGGAAGGCCTTCTTGTCGCCCACGTTGCCCTTGACCTTGGCGATGGCGGAGTCGAGCAGCAGTGCGGCGTCGTAGGACTGCGCCGCGTATTGCGACGGGATGCGGTTGTACTTCTTCTCGAAGTCCTCGACGAACTTCTTGTTGACCGGATTGTTGAAGTCCGGGCCCCAGAACGTGCCGGAGATCACGCCGAGCGCGTCGTCCTTCAGCGCGGGCAGCGTCGAGCCGTCGGTGGTCGAGGACGACATGAGCGGGATCTTGCCGAGCAGGCCCATCTGCTTGTACTGGCGCACGAAGTTGATGCCGAGGCCGCCGGGATAGAACACGAACACGGCATCGGGCTTGGCGGCGACGACCTGGGTCAGCTCGGCCGAGAAGTCCGGTTGCGTGAGCGGCGTGTAGATCTCCTCGACGATCTCGCCCTTGTAGAAGCGCTTGAAGCCCGCGAGCTGGTCCTTGCCGGACTGGTAGTTGGGCGCGAGGATCGCGACCCGCTTGTAGCCCTTGTCGGTCGCGTACTTGCCCACCCCCTCGGCCTGGCTGTCGTTCTGCCACGAGACCACGTACGAGTAAGGCGAGCACTGCGCGCCCGCGATGGGGGCGGGACCGGCGTTGCTGCTGATGATGAAGACCTCCTGGTCCGTGACCTTCTTGTGCACGGCCATGAACACGTTGCTGAAGGTGACGCCGGTGATGATGGGCACCTTATCCTTCTCGATCAGCTTGTCGACGATCTGTGTCGCGACTTCCGGCTTGAGCTGGCTGTCCTCCTTCAGCACCTGCACCGGCACGCCGCCCAGCTTGCCGCCGTTCTGCTCGACGACCATCATGAACGCGTCGTACTGATCCTGCCCGAGCGCGGCCTGCGGCCCGGACAGCTCGGCCATGAAGCCGATCTTGATCGGCGCCTGCGCACCTGCGCCGCTCATCGCGGCGGCCGCGCAGAGCGCGCCCAACGTCTTGGTCCAGTTCATGCTGCCTCCTCCTCCGATTGATCGAGCCGGCGCAATTCTACCCGTCCGCGCGGCCGCCGGCGCCGCGTGCGGGTTGACCGCCCATGAATCGAGCGCAGGCATCGATCACCGCCTGCGGCTGGTCCCGGTGCGGCGAGTGTCCGCATGCCGCGAGCTTCACGCGCCTCGTGCCCGGCACCAGCGCGGCGAGCCGGTCGATCTGCTCCATGGTTCCGTACTCGTCGTCCTCGCCCTGGATCGCGAGCACGGGGCAGCGGATGCGCTGCACTTCGCGCTCGATGTTCCAGACGCCGAAGGCGGGATCGAGCCAGATGTCGTTCCAGCCGAAGAAGGCGGAGTCGGGGTCGTCGTGGTAGCGCGCAAGACGCTGCCGCAGGTCCGTCGTGAGATAGGCGCTGCGCGTTGCCTCGATGCTGCGCACGGCAACGTCCTCGACGAAGAGATGCGGCGCGAGCGCGACCACACCCGCCGAAGCGTCGGGGTACGCGGCCGCGTGCAGAAGCGCGATGGAGGCGCCGTCGCTGTGGCCGAAGAGCCAGGGATGCGCGGGCACGCCCGATCCCAGCGCCTCGAGCAAGGCGGGCAAGAGGTCGATCGCCTGGAGGTGCATGAAGTCCACGCCCCAGCGCTCGCCGGCGGCACGCGGCGTGGAGGCGCCGTAGCCCGGACGCGAGTACACGAGCCCGCGCATGCCGAGCGCGTCGCAGAGCCTCGCGGGGAAGTCCTTCCACATCGCGAGCGACCCCAGCCCCTCGTGCAGGAAGACGATCGTGCGCCCAGCATCGGGGCCGACCCATGCGTACTCGATCGCTTGCGTGCGCCCGCCCGCCGCGACCTCAACCAGCGCGGGACGGCCCGGCGGGCTCAATGGACTTCCCTTCGCGCTGCGCGCTTCGGGGCTGATTCGCCCTTGGGGCGGCCCGGCGGGCTCATGCGTTCGCGGCCTCGCGGAGCTTGAAGCGCTGGATCTTGCCGGTCGCGGTCTTGGGCAGCTCGGCGATGAAGCGGATTTCGCGCGGGTACTTGTGCGGCGCGAGTCGGCTCTTCACGAAGGCCTTGAGATCCTCGGCAAGGGCATCGTCTCCCGTCCCCGACTTGAGCACGACGTAGGCAAGCGTTCGCGTGAGCCCCGTCTCCATCTTGCCGACGACGGCCGCCTCGAGCACGGCGCCGTGTTGCATGAGCGCCGCCTCGACCTCGAACGGCGACACGTACTGGCCCGCAACCTTCAGCATGTCGTCGCTGCGTCCGGCATAGGTGTAGCAGCCATCCGGCTCGCGGACGTACTTGTCGCCGCTCTTCGTCCACTCGCCCTGGAATGTCGCGCGGGACTTCTCGACGCTCTCCCAGTACATGAGCGCGGCGCTCGGGCCCCGGATGTAGAGATCGCCGATGTGCCCGTCCTCGACCGGACGTCCGTCCTCGCCGCGAAGCTCGATGTCGTAGCCGGGCACCGGGGTGCCGGTGGTGCCATAGCGCACCTCCCCGGGACGATTGGACAGGAAGATGTGCAGCATCTCGGTGCTGCCGATGCCGTCGAGCACGTCGCACCCGAAGCGCGCCGCGAAGCGCTCGCCGATGTCCTTGGGCAGCGGCTCGCCCGCCGATACGCAGCGGCGCAGGGCCACGTCCGCGCGCGCGGGAAGATCGGGCGACGCGAGCATGCCTGCGTACAGCGTAGGCACCCCGAAGAACACGGTGGGCTTGCGCTTCGTCAGGCGTGCGAACACCGCGGCGGGCGTGGGCCGCTCGGCCATCAGCACGACGGTGGCGCCGGCGGAAAGAGGAAAGGTGAGCGCGTTGCCGAGGCCGTATGCGAAGAAGAGCTTGGCGGCGGAGAACGTGACGTCGGCCTCCTTCAGCGCCAGCACGCCGCGGCCGTAGGTCTCGTCCGTGCGGAAGAGGTTGACGTGCGTGTGCACCGTGCCCTTGGGCCGGCCCGTCGATCCCGAGGAATAGAGCCAGAACGCGATCGAGTCGGGGCCCGTCGCGGCCGGCGCCGCGAGGGGCCGTGCGTGCGCGATCCACGCGGCGAAGTCCTGCTGTCCCGGCGCGAGTTCGGATGCCGGGCGCGAGACGATCACGTTGCGCACCTCGTGCGAGGATTTCTCCATGGCCGCCGCGAGCGTCGGCAGCAGCGTTCCCGACACCACGAGCGCCTGCGCGCGCGAGTGCTCGAGCATGTACGCGTAATCGTCGACGGTGAGCAGCGTGTTGGCGCACACGGGCACCACACCCGCATGCAGCGACCCCAGGAACGCGAGGGGGAAGTCGATCGTGTCGTGCAGGCACAGGAACACGCGCTCCTCGCGCCGGAGTCCGAGCGACTGCAACGCTGAAGCGAGCCGGCGCGCTCCATCCTCGAGACCCGCATACGTAATGGCGCCTGCGTCGTCGAGGTAGGCGATCTTGTCCCCTCGCGCGCGGTTCAGGTCAAAGAGATGCTGCGCGAAGTTGAATCGCGTTGGCAGCGCCGCACCGATGTCCATGCTCCTCCCCCGTGCTTATTGATGGCCGTCAATGCTGCCTGATCGGCAGGCGTATCCAATTGATGTCGTGCACTTGGTCTGTTAACGTAGTGCACCCTACTTCATCTTGTCAAGCAAACCAATTCCTATCATGAACCAAAGTGCTCGTCACGACGAAGGGCCGCGGGAGATTTTCCTGAGCGCGCTGGGCGAGCGCGTACGCGCGCTGCGCAACCGCCGCGGCATGACACGCAAGCGCCTCGCCGAGGCCGCCGACGTATCCGAACGCCACCTTGCCAACCTCGAAACCGGCCAGGGCAACGCGTCGGTGATGCTCCTACGCGACCTCTCGCGTGCGCTCTCCTCATCGATCGCCGAGCTGGTCGGGGAAGAACCGGCTGGCGGCGGCGAGTGGTCCCGCATCCGCGACCTGCTCCGCGGCCGCGACGAAGCCGCTCTCGGCCGCGCCCGCAAGGCGCTGGCCGACGCGCTGGGGACAAAGGCCTCCGACGCCGGCCGCGAGGGTCGCATCGCCCTCATCGGCCTGCGCGGCGCCGGCAAGTCCACGCTCGGCCGCATGCTCGCCGAAGACCTGCGCGTGCCGTTCATCGAGCTAGACCGCGTGGTCGAGCGGATGGCGGGCTGTGACGTGGGCGAGATCCACTCGCTCTACGGCGCCGCCGCGTTCCGCCGCTATGAGGTGCGAGCCCTCGAGGATACCGTCGCCGCGCACGAGCGCGCCGTGATCGCCACGGGGGGCGGCCTCGTCACCGAGCCTTCGACCTACGATCTCCTGCTGTCGCGCTGCTTCACGGTGTGGTTGCGGGCGACCCCGGACGACCACATGAAGCGGGTGATCGCGCAGGGCGACCTGCGGCCGATGGCAGGCAACGCCGAGGCGATGGAGGACTTGAAGCGCATCCTCGCGTCGCGCGAGGCCGATTACGCCCGCGCCGACCTCACGTTCGACACCAGCACGCAGCCGCTGACCCAGGTCTACCTCGCGCTGCGTGACGCCATCGGGGCACGGATGCCGCTCGCTGCTTGATCCATTCTTGATGCATTCTATTTCTTGACAGGCTCGGCGCGCTGCATTATCATGCATCCCTCCGAGAGGGGGATGGCATGCAGGACGTCAAGGTCGACTACCGTACCGATCCGAGCCGGTACCGGCACTGGAAGCTCGCGGTCGAAGGCCCGGTCGCGCGGCTGACGATGGACGTCGCCGAGGACGGCGGCATCCGCGCCGGCTACAAGCTCAAGCTCAACTCGTACGACCTGGGCGTCGACATCGAGCTCCACGATGCGCTGCAGCGCATCCGCTTCGAGCATCCGGAAGCCGGGGCCGTGGTGGTCACGAGCGCGCGCGAGCGCGTGTTCTGCTCGGGCGCCAACATCTTCATGCTGGGGCTGTCGTCGCACGCGTGGAAGGTGAACTTCTGCAAGTTCACCAACGAGACGCGCAACGGCATGGAGGACGCGAGCGCGCACTCCGGCCTCAAGTTCATTGCCGCGGTGAACGGAACCTGCGCCGGCGGAGGTTACGAGCTGGCGCTCGCGTGCGACGAGATCTGGCTCGTCGACGACCGCTCCTCGTCCGTCGCGTTGCCCGAGGTTCCGCTGCTGGGCGTGCTGCCCGGCACGGGCGGGCTCACGCGGCTCACGGACAAGCGCCGCGTGCGCCACGATCTCGCCGACGTCTTCTGCACGGTGACCGAAGGCGTGCGCGGCCAGCGCGCGAAGGATTGGCGCCTCGTCGACGCCATCGTGAAGCCGGGCGAGTTCGCGGGCGCCGTGCAGCGCCGCGCGCAGGAGCTCGCCGGCGCGAGCGACCGGCCGCGCAACGCCAGGGGCATCGCGCTAACGCCGCTCGCGCGCGAGGACCGCGAGGACGGCTATCGCTACCAGCACGTCGAGATTGCGATCGATCGCGCCGCTCGCGTGGCGACGTTCACGGTGCACGCGCCGCGCACGCCGCAGCCAATAGACGTGGCGGGCATCGAGGCCGCGGGTGCGGCGTGGTGGCCGCTCGCGATGGCGCGCGAGCTCGACGACGCGATCCTCACCATGCGCACGAACGAGCTGGCGATCGGGACGTGGCTCTGGAAAACCGCGGGCGACGCCAACGCGGTGCTCGCCTGCGATGCGGCATTGGAGACGCACGCGGACCACTGGTTCGTGCGCGAGACCGCGGGCATGCTCCGCCGCACGCTCGCGCGCCTCGACGTGTCCTCGCGCACGCTGTTCGCGCTCGTCGAGCCGGGATCGTGCTTCGCCGGCACGCTCCTCGAGCTGGCACTCGCCGCCGACCGCACGTACATGCTTCGCCTTCCGGACGAGCCGGCGCGCGAGCCGCGCATTGCGGTCTCCGCGCGCAACTTCGGCGCCTATCCCATGGTGAACGGACAGTCGCGCCTCGGCCGCCGCTTCTACGGCGACGTGGGCGAGCTTGCCGCCGTCGAGCGGCGCATCGGCGAGTCGCTGGCAGCGGCGGACGCGGACACCCTGGGCCTCGTCACGAGCGCCCCCGACGACATCGACTGGGACGACGAGATCCGGATCGCGCTCGAGGAGCGTGCGAGCATGTCGCCCGACGCGCTCACCGGCATGGAGGCCAACCTGCGCTTCGGCGGCCGCGAGACCATGGCCACGCGCATCTTCGGCCGGCTGACCGCATGGCAGAACTGGATCTTCAACCGGCCGAACGCGGTCGGCGAGAAAGGGGCCCTCAAGGTGTACGGCAAGGGCGGCAAGGCGCAGTTCGACTTCGAGAGGGTCTGATGTCCAGCATCGACACCACGAGCAGGATTCCCAACAACGTCAACCTCGCCGACGATCGGGCGCTCAACCGCGCGCTCGAGCACTGGCAGCCCAACTACCTGTCGTGGTGGCGCGAGATGGGCCCGGAAGGCACGCAAGCGTTCGACGTGTACCTGCGCACCGCGGTCAGCGTCGACCCGTCCGGATGGGCGCACTTCGACTACGTGAAGATGCCCGACTATCGCTGGGGCATCTTCCTCACGCCCGCGGTGGCCGATCGCAGGATCCACTTCGGCGAGCACATGGGCGAGGACGCGTGGCAGGACGTGCCGGGCGAGCATCGCGCGAACCTGCGCCGGATCATCGTGACGCAGGGCGATACCGAGCCCGCATCGGTCGAGCAGCAGCGGCACCTGGGCCTCACGTGTCCCTCGCTCTACGACCTGCGCAACCTCTTCCAGGTGAACGTCGAGGAGGGCCGGCATCTGTGGGCGATGGTGTACCTCCTGCATCGCTACTTCGGCCGCGACGGGCGCGAGGAAGCCGACGCGCTGCTCGAGCGCCGCTCGGGGGACACCGACAATCCGCGCATCCTCGGCGCGTTCAACGAGAAGACGCCCGACTGGCTCGCCTTCTTCATGTTCACCTATTTCACCGACCGCGACGGCAAGTTCCAGTTGTGCGCCCTTGCGGAATCGGGCTTCGACCCGCTCGCGCGCACGACGAAGTTCATGCTCACCGAGGAGGCGCATCACATGTTCGTCGGCGAGTCGGGCGTCGCGCGAGTGCTCGCGCGCACCGCGCAGGCGATGAAGGACCTGCAGACCGACGACCCGGCGAAGCTTCGCGCGGCCGGCGTGATCGACCTGCCCACGATCCAGCGCTACCTCAACTTCCATTACTCCGTCACGATCGACCTCTTCGGCGCCGACCAGTCGTCTAACGCCGCCACGTTCTACGGTGCGGGATTGAAGGGGCGGTTCGAGGAAGGCAAGCGCGACGACGACCACCGCCTGCACGGCGCCACATATCGCGTGCTCGAGGTCGCGGGTGGCGCGCTCGTCGAGCGCGAGGTGCCGATGCTGAATGCGCTCAACGAAGTGCTGCGCGACGACTTCATCCGCGATTCCGTCGCGGGCATCGGACGCTGGAACAAGGTGCTCGAGAAGGCCGGCGTCGACTTTCGGCTCGCGGCCCCGCACAAGGCATTCAACCGCAGGATCGGCACGCTCGCGAGCGCGCGCGTCTCGCCGGAGGGACGCGTCGTGGACGAAGCGGAGTGGAAGGCGCACGAGCGCGCGTGGCTGCCGTCCGCGGAGGATCGCGCGTTCGTCGCGTCGCTCATGGGTCGCGTTGCCGAGCCGGGCAGGTTCGCGAACTGGATCGCGCCGCCGCCCATGGGCATCAACAAGCAGCCGGTCGATTTCGAGTATGTGCGGTTCGCGTGAGCGCGATGTGGAAAAGGGTCGATGTGGGGCGGACTTCAGTCCGCCGCGCCATTGCATCGTACTGAAGCCCGACCTGCATCCGTGAACCTGACTGTCGACATCATCCGGCAGCATCTCATCGATCCCGAGATCTGCATCCGCTGCAACACGTGCGAGGAAACGTGCCCGATCGACGCGATCACGCACGACTCGCGCAACTACGTGGTCGACCCTGCGATCTGCAACGCGTGCAATGCCTGCATCGCGCCGTGTCCCACGGGCGCCATCGACAACTGGCGGCAGGTGCCGCGCGCGCAAGCCTACCCGACCGACGCGCAGCTTCAGTGGGACACGCTCCCCGCGCAGGCCGCGATCGACGCCGACGACAGCGTCGACGTGCCGGCCGAGATCGCCCGCCTCACCGCCGAGGCGAGCGCGGGCCAGGGCGGCGCGGCGCCAGCCCCATGGTCCGCCGCACAGCCCGCCATCAACCTGCACACCGTCGCGCGCCCGGCGATCGCCACCGTCACCGGCAACTTCGCGCTCACGGCGGAAGGCGCCTCCAGCGACATCCGCCACATCGTGCTCGACTTCGGCTCCGCCGCTTTCCCCGTGCTCGAAGGTCAGACCATCGGCATCGTCCCGCCCGGCAACGACGCGCAGGGCCGGCCACACTACGTGCGTCTTTATTCCGTCGCGAGCCCGCGCGAGGGCGAACGGCCGGGCTACAACAACGTGGCCCTCACGGTGAAGCGGGTGACCGAGGACCACGAGGGCCGACCGGTGCGCGGCGTGGCGTCGAACTACCTGTGCGACCTCGCGAAGGGCGACACCGTGAAGGTCGTGGGACCGTTCGGCGCGAGCTTCCTCATGCCGAACCACCCAGGCTCGAGCATCCTCATGATCTGCACCGGCACGGGATCGGCGCCGATGCGCGCAATGACCGAGCGGCGGCGCCGCCGCATCGCGCTGAAGGAAGGCGGCGTGGTGCCATTGGACCGCGACACCCGCGAACCGGTCGACATCTTCCTCGATGGCAAGCTTGTCGGCCGGGCGGAACTCGTGGTGGTGGGCGAGGTACCGCGCCGGGATCAGCACCTCGACGGG
>CAZIZD010000054.1:10962-15505 GCA_964543615.1 uncultured Alcaligenaceae bacterium
GTTCTTCGGCGCGCGCGCGCCGGAGGAACTGCCTTACTTCGGTCCGCTCATGAAGCTGCCCCGCGACTTCATCGACATCAACCTCGCGTTCTCGCGCGTGCCCGGGCAGCCCAAGCAGTACGTGCAGGACCTGATCCGCCAGCGGGGCGACGTCGTCGTGCGGCTCCTGCGCGACGACAACTGCCACGTGTACGTGTGCGGCCTGCGCGACATGGAGCTCGGCGTCACCGAGGCCTTCCGCGATCTCTGCCGTGCGCACGGCCTCGACTGGGATGACCTGCTGCCCAGGCTTCGCGAGTCGGGGCGATTCCACCTGGAGACGTACTGATGCATTTCGCCGACTTCGAGGTCGGCCGCGTCATCGACTGCGGCACCGCAACGCTCACCGAGGACGAGATCGTCGCGTTCGCGCGCGACTACGATCCGCAGTGGTTCCACGTCGACCGCGAGCGCGCGGCGGCGAGCGAGTGGCAGGGGCTCATCGCGAGCGGCTGGCAGACCTGCGGCCTTGCGATGCGGCTCGTGGTGCGCACGATCCTCGAGGGCTCGGAATCGTTCGGATCGCCCGGCCTCGCCTACCTCAAATGGGAGAAGCCCGTGCGCGCCGGGGACGTCCTGCGGTGCACGGTGGAGGTGATGGAACGCCGCACGTCGAAGAGCAATCCGTCGCTCGGCATCGTCCGCTGGCGCTGGCGCGTCGCGAACCAGGAAGGCGCGCAGGTCCTCGAGCTCGAGGCGACGAGTCTCTTCAACCTGGCTTGAGCGCGAGCGCGCGGGCGTAGACGACGTCGCGCGCGACTCCGGTCACCGCGGCCACGACGCGCGCCGCGCGCGCGGGCGGCAGCTCGTCCAGCAATGCCGCGAGCCACTTCTCGGAGATCTCGTCGAGCGCGGCGGGCGCGGCAACCTCCTGCGCGGCCACGTCGACGACGAGGACCAGCTCGCCGCGCGTGCGGTTCGCATCCCCGGCGAACCATGCGGCAGCCTGCGCGAGCGGCATGCGCGCGATGGTCTCGAACGTCTTCGTGATCTCGCGCGCGACGACGATGTCGCGCTCGCCGAAGGCCGCCGCGATCTCCGCCACGGTCGCGGCCACGCGATGCGGCGCCTCGTACATGACCACCGCCGCAGGCATGCGGGCCAGGCGCTCGAGCCATGCGCGGCGCGCCCCCGCCTGGTGCGGCGGAAATCCCGCGAACACGAACGCATCCCCCCGCAAACCGGCCACCGACACCGCGGCGGTGAGGGCCGAGGGGCCGGGCACCGGGGACACGGGGTATCCGGCCTCGGCGACCGCACGGACCACCCGCGCGCCGGGATCGCTCACCGCCGGCGTTCCGGCATCGGACACGAGCGCCACGCTCTGCCCCGCCGCCAGTCGGCCGATCAAGGCCTGCGTGCGCCCCGCTTCGTTGTGCGCGTGCAGCGACATGGTGTGCGCCGCGATCCCGAAGTGCGACAGGAGCTTCGCGGTCACGCGCGTGTCCTCGGCCGCAACGCTGTCGACGCTCGCGAGGACGTCGAGCGCGCGCAGTGTCACATCCCGCAGGTTACCGAGCGGTGTCGCCACCACATATAATGTCCCGGGCCTCGCGCGGAATCGCTGCGAGTCCACCCCGCCCACCGAGTCCGCCTCGCTCACCCTGGAACGCTCCTTGCGCCGTCGCGGCCTACAATTCTCGCCGAGCCGTTGGCTCGGGGCCCTCGCGCTCGCGTGGGCCGCCGCATTCTCCAACGCGCAAACGCCCCCGGCAAGCGATCCCCCGCCCGAAACATCCTCGCCCGCCCCCGCGGAGCGGGAAAGCGTCGACATTGCCATCGTGCTGCCGCTCGACGCGGCCGCCTATGCCCGCGCCGCCGACGCCGTGCGCGCGGGGTTCCTGGCCGCCGCGGAAGCGGGAGGGTCCAAGCTGCGCGTCAAGGTCTTTGCGCACGGCGACGACGGCGTGCTCAACGCGTACGAGGCGGCACAAGGTGCCGGGGCGCGGGTGATCGTGGGGCCGCTCGTACGCGACGACCTCAAGGTGGTCGCGTCGATGGCGCTCGAGCTCCCGTACACCATCGCACTCAATCAGTTCGAGGACGGCGCAGCGGGGCCGCCCAGGCTCTACACGTTCGCGCTGTCGATCGACAGCGATGCGCGCCTCATCGCCCGGCGCATGCGCGAGACCGCGCCGCCGACGCCGTCGGATGCGATCCCGAACGTGGCCATCCTGAGCACCGAGACGCCTCTCATGAAGCGCTTCGCGAGCGCATTCGCCGCCGAGTGGCTGGCCAAGGGGGGCAGCGTCCCCACCGTGCTCAAGTTCGACAGCGCGGTCGATGCGATGACCGCCATGCGCCGCGACTTGCAGCGGCGGCCCCCGGCCGCCGTGCTGCTCGCGATGGACGGGCCGAGCGCGACGCTCGCCAAGCCCTACGTTGGATCGGTGCCCGCCTATGCGAGCGCGCTCGTGTTCGAGCGCGAGACGATGGCGACCGCGCGCGACCTCGACGGCCTCACCGTCACCGAGATCCCGTGGATCGTGACGCCCGACGCGCCGCAGTTCGCATCGCTGCCGCGTCGCGAGATGACGAGCTCGGGGCTGACGCGGCTGTACGCGCTCGGGCTCGATGCCTTTCGCGTCGCCGCATCGTTCCGCGACGGCCCCCCGGAGAAGTTCTCGCTCGAAGGCGCCACCGGGCAAATCGCGCTCGACGGGCGGACGTTCACGCGCGAGAGCCGTTTCGCGGTGTTCCGCGACGGCGCCCTCGTCCCGGCCGACACGGCGCAAAGGTGAGCCGTCCCACGGCGCGCCAGGCGAGCGGCGCCCAGGCGGAAGCCATCGCCGCGGAGCACCTGTTGGGGCATGGGCTCACGATCGTCGCGAGGAACTTTCGCACGCGCCTGGGCGAGATCGACATCATCGCGCGCGACGGCGAATCGCTCGTGTTCGTCGAGGTGCGAATGCGATCGAGCCGTGCCTTCGGCGGCGCGGCGGCAAGCGTGACCGCCGCCAAGCGCGCGCGCTGGGTCGCGGCCGCGCGCGTGTATCTCGCGAAGATCGGCCGCGAACCCCCGTGCCGGTTCGACGTGGTGCTCATGGACGCGCTCGATGCGCAGCGCGTGGTGTGGGAGCGCGACGTCCTGAGCGACGCGGGCATTTGCTAACATTTCCCCCATGATCGATTACGAACGACGTATCCGCGAGCACTTCGCGGAGAGCGCGAGGCTCAAGGCCGAGGCCTCGGAGATCCTCGCGCCGCACATCGCGCGCGCCGCGCGCCTCTTCACCGACTGCCTGCTGGCCGACGGCAAGATCCTCGCCTGCGGCAACGGCGGATCAGCGGCCGACGCACAGCACTTCGCGGCGGAGCTCGTCGGCCGCTTCGAGCGCGAGCGTCCCGAGCTGCCGGCGATCGCGCTCACGACCGACACCTCGCTCCTCACGGCCATCGCCAACGACTACTCCTTCGACCAGGTGTTCGCGAAGCAGGTGCGCGCGCTCGGCACGCGAGGGGACGTGCTGCTCGCCATCTCGACGTCCGGCAACTCGGGCAACGTCATCGCCGCGATCGAGGCCGCACGCTCACGCGACATGCACGTGGTCGCGCTTACCGGCAAGGGCGGCGGCCGCATCGGTGAACTTCTTGCCGCCACGGACGTCCATCTTTGCGTGCCGCACGCGCGTACGGCCCGCATCCAGGAGGTCCACCTGCTCATGATCCATTGCCTTTGCGACGCCATCGACGCCACGCTCCTGGGAGACGAAGCGTGAGGGATCGCGCCCCGTCGCGGTCCCCCCTCGCAGCCCTGCTCCTCGTATCGCTTGTCGCGGCGAACCTCGCCGGCTGCATCCCGGTGATGGTGGCAGGCGCCGCGGGCGGTGCCGCGATGGTCGCGACCGATCGCCGCACGGCGGGCGCGCAGGTCGACGACGAGGGCATCGAGATCAAGATCACCGCCGAAGTCGAGCGCCTCTATGGCGACCGGGCGCACATCAACGCCACGAGCTACAACGGCCTCGTGCTGCTCACCGGCGAAGTCCCCGACCAGGGCGCGTGGGCGAGCGTCGGAAGCTTCGCCAAGGCGCAGGCCAAGGTGCGCGAGGTGAGGAACGAGCTCGTCGTCGCGCCGCCTTCCTCGATCTCGCAGCGCTCCAACGACAGCTACATCACGTCCAAGGTCAAGGCCCGGTTCATCGAGGCGAACAAGTTTCCGCCCAACGCCGTCAAGGTCATCACCGAGCGCAGCGTGGTCTTTCTCATGGGCATCGTCAGCAGGCAGGAAGGCGACGCCGCGGGCGAAGTCGCGGCCACCACCGAGGGCGTGGCCAAGGTCGTGAAAGTCTTCGAGTACAGGTAGTCCGCGGGACCGACGCACCGTGAGCCCCGCGAATCACGCCGCCCGTCGCGAGGACGCCCTCGCGCGCATCGCGCGGCTGCCGCGCCCGCTCGTGATGACCAACGGCGTCTTCGACATCCTGCACCGCGGGCACGTGGCCTACCTCGAGGCTGCGCGCGCGCTCGGCGCGAGCCTCGTCGTCGCGGTGAACTCCGATGC
>CAZIZD010000055.1:0-7171 GCA_964543615.1 uncultured Alcaligenaceae bacterium
CGCCGCGCGCTTGCGCATGCCGCCCGACAGTTCGTTCGGATACTTGGCGCCGGCGTCGGCGGGAAGGCCGGTGAGGGCGATCTTGATCGCGGCGATCTCGTCGACGAGTCGAGGCGACAGATCCGTGTGCTCGTGCAGGACCATGCCCACGTTCTCGGTGACGGTGAGCGAGCTGAAGAGCGCGCCGCGCTCGAACACCACGCCGAAGCGCCTGCGCAGCGGCAGCGCCTGTTCGTCGCCGAGGCCAACGACTTCGCGGCCGAACACGCGAATCGATCCAGCCGCGGGCGCCTGCAGCAGCAGGATCTCGCGCAACAAGGTCGACTTGCCGCAGCCGCTGCCTCCGACCAGCGCGAAGATCTCGCCGCGCTGCACCGCCAGGCTGACGCCGTCGTGCACCACGGCATTGCCGAAGCGCGTGACCAGGCCCGTGACTTCGACGACGGCGTCCATCGCTAGAGATCGAGAAGGTTGAAGACGATCGAGAACACGGCGTCGGTGACGATGACGAGGAAGATCGACTGCACGACCGAGATGGTCGTCTGCCGGCCCACGCTGTCCGCGCTGCCCCCGGTCTGGAACCCCTGGTAGCACCCGACGAGCGCGATGATCACGGCGAACACCGGCGCCTTGGACAGGCCGGTGAGATAGGTCGACAGTACGATCGCCTCCTCCAGGCGGGCGAAGAAGACCTCGTAGGTGATGCCTAGCTGGGTACGCGCCATGAGCATGCCGCCGAGCAAGCCCGCCACATCCGTGTAGACCGTGAGCAGCGGGAGCACGACGACCAGCGCGAGCATCTTGGGAAGGACGAGCAGCTCCTGCGGCACGATGCCGACCGTGCGCAGCGCGTCGATCTCCTCGGTCACCTTCATGGTGCCGATCTGCGCGGCATACGCGGATCCCGAGCGCCCCGCGACGATGATCGCGGTGAGCAGCGGCGAAAGCTCGCGCAGCATTGCGATGCCGACCAGATCGGCGACGAAGATGTTGGCGCCGAAGCGGCGGAGCTGGTCGGCGCCCTGGTAGGCGATGACGATGCCCATCAGGAACGAGAGCAGTCCGGTGATGGGAAGCGCGTCGAAACCCGCGCTCTGCACGTTGTGCATGACGGCGCGCCAGCGAATGCGCCGCGGCTGCGCGAGCGAGCGCATCAGCACTGCGAACGACTCGCCGACGAAGGCCAGGAAGCCGGTCGCGTTGCGCGCGTCGGTCCAAGCCTTGCGGCCCACGGTCTCGAGCATCCCCGGCCTGACCGAAGCGTGCGGTGCGCCGACCTGCTCGCCGCGCGCGGCGATGAGCTTCGCGAGCGCGGCTAGTTCGGGGCGCAGGCCGATCACCTGCGCGTCGACCCCGGCGGCGCGCAGCCGCGCAAGCGTGCGATGAATCAACCACGCGCCGGCGGTGTCGAGGGACGAGATCTCTGAAGCATCGACGACGAGGGTGCCCGACGTGGGCCACGGCTCGGCGTCGATGCGCCGCTCGAGCTCCGCGATGCCGCGGATCGTCCACGGGCCCGCGCAGCGCGCTGCGCGATCGGCGCCCGAAGTGGATGGCGCAAGCTCGAAAACCGCGAGAGCGGCCGTGCCGGAAGCGTCCACAAGCTCCAAGATCGTCTTAGGGCGGGGGCGTCGCGTTGACGTGGGTCAAGGCGACGGCGACGCGGCGGTCGCGCCCGTGGGAGGGTCACGCGATGGCGGTGGCCGGCCGCAGGAACGGGTGAGCCCCGCGGACGGGGCGATCCGACGCATCGGCTTCGATGTGCCGGTAGTCGGCGAGCAGGCGATCGTACTCGGCTTTGCCGACCGCATAGCACTCGCACGCCTGCGCCTCCAGCTGGCGGCGATCGAGCGCGACGATGTGACCGCGGCTGCAATGGAGCGCTCCGTCGATGCCCGGCGAACGGCCGCTTGCCACTTCGCGGCGCGCTGCCTGTTCTCCCATGGGTTCCGCCATGGGCTCGGTCCCTGGCATCGATCGCATGTCGATTCGGGTGACGAGGGTCGGTTCAGACGACTGTCCCGAACAGCTTTCCGATGCCGGCCGTGAGCGCCATGGCCAGCGCGCCCCAGAAGGTGACGCGCATCGCGCCCTTCATCACAGGTGCGCCGCCGACCCGCGCAGCAAGCCCGCCCAAGGCCGCGAGGAACAGGAGCGAAGTGGCCGACACGACGGTCACGAGACGCGGTCCGGACACCATGGCGGCAATCAGCAGCGGCAAGGCTGCGCCGACCGCGAAACTCGCCGCGGACGTGAGCGCAGCCTGGATAGGCCGCGCGCTGAGGGTCGTGGAGATGCCGAGCTCGTCGCGGGCGTGCGCGGCCAGTGCATCGTGGGCCATCAGTTGCTCGGCGACCTGCTTGGCAAGTGCGGGCTCCACACCCCGTGCGACGTAGATGGCCGTCAGCTCGCGCCGTTCGCCCGCGTCGTCGGATTCGAGCTCCGCGCGTTCGACGCTGAGTGCGGCGGCCTCCGAGTCGGCTTGCGATTGCACCGACACGTACTCTCCGGCCGCCATCGACATTGCGCCGGCGACCAGTCCGGCCACGCCCGCGACCAGCACGGCGCCGTGGGGAGCCCCGGACGCTGCGACGCCGAGGACGAGGCTGGCCGTCGAGACGATGCCGTCATTGGCACCGAGGACCGCGGCACGCAGCCAGCCGATCCGATCGGTACGGTGAGATTCGCGGTGACTTCCAGGCATTCGGAT
Organism: uncultured Alcaligenaceae bacterium; assembly: GCA_964543615.1. Taxonomy (GTDB): domain Bacteria; phylum Pseudomonadota; class Gammaproteobacteria; order Burkholderiales; family Casimicrobiaceae; genus VBCG01. Next base: position 2,711 of record CAZIZD010000055.1, read on the forward strand.
TCCGGGTGGCTCGGGAACGATGTCGGCGCGGCTACGGTTCCCGAAGTCCCGATCGTTGCCGCGTGCCCTGCTGCAAGACTCGATAAATCCCTCTCCTGCAAGACTGCGCTCGCCCTCGCGTCGTGCGCTTGACGTGGCGCAAGGTGCATCGCCATTCGGGCGGAAGACGCGCGTCCGCCGCTCTACGCCTCCACCCACTCGATCACGCGCGCGACGTCCTCGCGCCGCGTGCGAAAGGCGTTGGCGGGATGCGCGTCGTCCGCGTAGCCGAATGCGATGCCGCACAGGATTGCGCGCTCCTCGGGAATGGCAAAGTGGCGCCGCACGAGCGGCGCGCGCGATGCGATCGCGGCTTGCGCAATGGACGCCACGCCGAGGCTTTGCGCCGCGAGCATGAAGCTCGAGACGAAGGCGCCGCCATCCACCGCGCCGTAGACGCCGAGCGCGCGCGGCGTCGTGACGATCGCGACGTGCGGCGCGCCGAACAGCCGGAAGTTCTCGAGAAACTGGCGCACCGACGCCGAGCGATCACCGCGGGGCACGCCCACGCTTTCGTACAGCGCCCATCCGCACTCGCGCCGCCGCTCGAGATAGACGCCTTCGTAACGCTCCGGCGGAGGAAAGTCGAACTGCTCTTCCTTGCGTGCCGGACCCGACGCATCCTCGTAGAGCGCGCGGCGGAAGCGCTCGGTGCCCGCGCCTCGCGTGACGACGAGCTGCCATGCCTGCGCGTTGCACCAGGAGGCGGTCATTTGCGCGATCGCCACGATGCGCTCGACGATGGCGCGATCGACGGGCTCGTCGCGGAATGCGCGGCAGCTGTAGCGTTCCGCGAACAGGCGGGCGAGGGTGGCGGAGTCGGGGGTGTCCTGCGGTGCCGCGAGGGCTTGCGATCGTTCCACGGGATTCCTGCGTCGTGAGTGGGAATGCGCACCGACCATACCCAGACTTCGGCGCGCTCGCAACGGGCGTTTCACGCTTCGCGTTTGCGCGCCGTCAAAGCGCGCCGGTGCGATGCGACGTATCAAGGGATCACGCAGAATCACGCGCGGTGCGATTCATTCGGCCCGCGATACGCCATGTCCTGCCTCGACCATGCCCGCCTTGCCGCCATCGCCAACTGGGCACCGGAATTCCTGTTGCGCGCGCCCTATCCCTGGGCGAGCCTGCAGGGGGTCATCCAGGAGCCGGCGTTCGCGGACCTGTGTGCGGGGCTTCCCGCGGTCGACATGCTTACATGCGAGATCGGCAAGCCGCGCGGACATGGGCAGCAGAGTCACGACCGGTATGCGCTGCAATACAGCGCGGCGGTCGCGCCGCGGCTGTCGCCGGCGTGGCGCGAATTCGTGGACGAGCTCCATCGCGAGCCCTATACCTCGTTCGTGCGCAGGATGTGGGGACTCGGTCCGCGCGAGCGCTTCGAGCTCACGATGCACTGGCACTACGCGCCGTCGCGTGCCTCGGTCTCTCCGCACACGGACGCGCGGCGCAAGATCGGCTCGCACATCTTCTACTTCAATACGCCGCAGGACTGGGACCCCGCGTGGGGCGGTCAGACGCTCGTGCTCGACGACGGCGGCAACCTCGACGCGCACGCCTCGCCGGAGTTCGGCACGCTGCCGCAGGTGGCGGCCTCGACGATCCTCGGCAACCAGAGCTTCATCTTCAAGCGGACCGAGCACTCGTGGCATGCCGTGGCGCCGATCGCATGCCCCGCGGGGCGGCTGCGCAAGGTGTTCATCGTGATCGTCAACCGCGTGAACCTGCAAGTGCTGTGGCGCCGGATGCGCGGCAAGGATGCCGACGGCTATCCGCTGCGGCCGGTGACCTGACGGGGTTGACGCCGACAGGCGCCGACGGGCGGACGTCGCACGCGCCGACGCCCCGATGGGCGGTTCCTACTACAGACACGGGCAGCAGGACCGGCCATCGTGAGGCGCATGCCGTATCCCCTCGCGCCTCCGGTCTCCCCCATGCTGGCCCAGTCCGCGCGCGAAGTGCCCGACGGCGCGTACCTCTACGAGCCCAATGGGGACGGGTTCCGCGCGCAGCCCCGGCTCCCGCGATCCCACCGGGTCCGCGCGAGTCGGCACATGGCCCCGCACCCTTTACCCGACGCGACAGCGCTCTAGTGCGCCGCCGAGGCCCGCGTCAGCGCGTCCACGTTACGCGAATCTCATACGCGTCTGCCGCGAAACCGACGTCGAGGTCGCCGTCGTAGGCACGGCGCACGGCCTCGCCGATGCGCTGCGGCAGATGAACGTCGGTCGTGGTGACCACGATGCCCGCGGCCCCGGTGGCGAGTTCCATGAGGCGATGCATCGGATGAAGCGCGCTCTCGGCGCGCGCCTCGTGGCGGACGAGGCTTGCGATCTCGTCCGCATGGGCGTCGACGTAAGGTCCGTTCAGCGTGACACGGCCGGCAGGCATGCGGTCGGCGATGCGCCTGCACGCGGGGCAGGTGCGCGCGCTTCCTTTCGGCGTGGCGGACCATTGCCAGCGGCCGGCGTCGTAGACCGCGCCGCAGTTACCGCAGTGCGAAGCGGGATACTTTCCGCGAGGTTCGTAAGGATCGTGCCGCAGGCTCTCGAATATGCGAGCGCCGTGGCGCCTCGGTTGCGCGATGTGCGCGTGGGAAGGGTTGCGTTGCGTCATGATCGACCCTCCTTTCCGCTTCCATCGTCCCACTTGCGCGGCGCGGACCGTTGACCGGAGTCAAGGGATGGGCGCGCTTGCGCGAACGCTCTCAGCGCATCGTCACGTAGGTGCCCGGCGCGTCGGCGATCGCGCGATAAGGTCCTGAGCGCACGCCCGCCGGCGGCGGCGCGATGGCCTTCCCTGAGTACTCGCCGAGCCACGCGATCCACGCCGTCCACCACGAGCCCTCGTGCCTTTGCGATTCGGCGAGCCAGGTGCCCGGGTCGAGATAGCGGCCTTCCGCGGGGCGTGTCGCGATGCGATACGAGCGATTACGATGGCCGGGCTCGGACACCACCCCCGCATTGTGTCCGCCCGTGGTGAGCACGAACGTCAGCTCGCCGTCGAGCAGGAGGTGCAGCTTGAACGCCGACTGCCAGGGCGCGATGTGGTCGGTCTCGGTCCCGACCGCGAACGCCGGCACGCGAATGTCGTGCAGCGCGATGGCCTTGCCGCCGGTCACGTAGCGACCTTCGGCGAGATCGTTGTCGAGGAAGAGCTTGCGCAGGTACTCCGCGTGCATCCGGTAGGGCATGCGGGTGCCGTCCGAGTTCCAGGCGGCGAGATCGGTCATCGGTGCGCGTCGTCCGAGCAGGTACTCGCGCACCATGCGCGACCAGACGAGGTCGTTGGACCGCAGGAGCTGGAAGGCGCCCGCCATCTGGCGGGAATCGAGGAAGCCTTGCTCCCACATCGTGTCCTCCAGGAACGCGAGCTGGCTTTCGTTGATGAAGAGCGTGAGCTCGCCCGCCTCGGTGAAGTCCATCTGGGCGGCGAAGAAGCTCACTGTGGCGAGCCGGTCGTCGCCGTCGCGTGCCATCGTCGCGGCCGCGATCGACAGGAGCGTGCCGCCCAGGCAGTAACCGGTCGCGTGCACCTTGCGGCCGGGCGCGATCGCGGAGATCGCGTCGAGCGCGGCCATCACGCCCTCCGTGCGGTAGTCGTCGAACCGCACGTCGCGATCCTCGGGACCCGGATTCTTCCACGAGATCATGAAGACGGTGAAGCCTTGCGCCACGAGGTAGCGCACGAGCGAGTTGGCGGGCGACAGATCGAGGATGTAGTACTTCATGATCCACGCCGGCACGACGAGAACGGGCTCCGGCCGCACGCGCCGGGTGGTGGGCGCGTACTGGATGAGCTCGATCAGGCGGTTGCGCAATACAACCTTGCCCGGAGTCACGGCCACGTCGCGACCGGGCTCGAACGCTTCCGCGCCGACTGGTCGCTTGCCGCTCGCCGTGCGTTCGGCATCCTCGAGGAAGTTATAGGCGCCGGCGGCGAGATTCATTCCGAACGCACTGAGCGTCGCCGCCATGGCCTCGGGATTCGTCCACAGGAAGTTCGAGGGTGACACGACGTCGAGCATCTGCCGCGTCGCGAAGGCGACCATGTTCTCGTGCTGGCGCGTGACGCCGCGCACGCCCGTCATCGCGTTGTGCCACCACTGCTGCACGAGCAGGAACGACTGGTACACGGCGTCGAAGGGCGCCTGGCCCCAGCGCGGGTCGTCGAAGCGATGGTCCTGCGGCAGTGGAACGATGCACGGCTCGGTCGCGACGCCCTGCGCGCGCCGCGCGCAATACGTGCCGAACCGCGTGAGCTTCTTCGCGGCCTTCTCCGCGAGACGCGCGCGCTTGCCCGGAAGGAAGGCGAGATGCGCGCCCCAGTCGAGGTAGGCATCGGTGAACGAGATGGGCGACAGTCCGCCCGTGAAGCGCGCAGTGGCCGCATGCACGGAACGGTCGACGACGTCCGCGAAGG
>CAZIZD010000055.1:7181-15373 GCA_964543615.1 uncultured Alcaligenaceae bacterium
GAAGGCGGTGGCGGCGAACGAGTCGCGGCTCAGCGAGGGGTCGTAATGCTCGGGCGCGGCGGCCGCGATGTCGGGCAGGGCCTTGCGCGGACGCGCCGTCCTGCGCGTGGATGGAGCGCGGATCGGGGCTTGCATGGAGCACCTCCGCAACCAGCCTAGGCCCGATCCGTGCGCCCGGGGTTGACTGCGGTCAAGGCGGGGCGATCGGCGACGATCCGCCCGTCCACGAGCTCGATCACCCGGTCGCATCGCGCCGCGAGGCGCGGGTCGTGGGTGACCACGAGGAAGGCCGTCCGGTCGCGCACGTTGACCTCGCGCAGGAGCGTGAACACGGTGTCCGCGGACGCCGTGTCGAGATTGCCGGTGGGTTCGTCGGCCAGCACGAGGCGCGGCCGCATCGCGAGCGCGCGCGCGATCGCGGCGCGCTGCTGCTGCCCGCCCGAGAGGTCGTTGGTGCGATGATCGGCCACGTCGCCCAGGCCCATGGCCTCGACGAGGCGCATTGCATCCGCGCGCAACGCGGCGGTCGCGCGGGCACCGGCCGCGAGCGCCGGAAGCATCACGTTCTCCACGGCAGTGAACTCGGGCAGAAGGTTGTGGTGCTGGAAGACGAAGCCGATCGCATGGCCGCGCAGGCGCGTCAGCGCCGCGTCTTCGAGCGCCGTGGCGTCCTCGCCCTCGATCCGGACATGTCCTGCGCTCGGCCGGTCGAGCAGTCCGACGAGATTGAGGAGCGTGCTCTTGCCCGAGCCCGAAGGCCCGATCAGCGCCGCGAATTCTCCCGATTCCAGGACGAGGTCGATGCCGTGGAGGACTTCCGTCTGCGCTGGCGTGCCCACGCCGTACGACTTGCGCACGCCTTCGAGGCGGAGGACGGGGCCGTCAGCCACGGATCGCGATGGCAGGGTCGAGCGCCGCGGCGCGGCGCGCGGGCACGATCGCCGCAAGCATGCCGACCAGCGTGGCTCCGGCCGCGGCGTATACGAAGAGCATCGGCTCGAAGTCGACGATGAACATCTGCGTCCCGTCCGGGTTGCGCGCGATGCCTCGCCAGAAGTCGAGGAAGAGCATGCCGAGCAGCGAGCCGGCGAGCGATCCAGCGAGCCCCATGAGCGCTCCCTCGATGAGGAAGATACGCACCACCTGGCCGCGGCTCGTGCCCATCGCCCGCAGGATGCCGATCTCGCGCGCCTTCTGCACTACCGACACCACGAGCACGCTGGCGATGCCGAGCGCCGCGGTGAGTGCCACGAAGAAGCGTATGAACGTGTTGGAGAGCGTCTGCGCGGCGATCGCCTGGAAGAATTGGGCGTTGGTGCGGATCCAGCTGTCGGCGGTCATCCCTGTCTGGTCGTGGATTGCCTGCGCGACGCGCTCCGCGGCGAACGGATCGTCGACGTTGACCTCGATCGAGGTAACCCCGCCCGGAAGACCGAGCAGGCTTTGCGCGATGTGCAGCGGGACGTAGACGTTGCGCTCGTTCACGCCCTTGTTGCCGAAGTCGAACACGCCCGAGATCTCGAGCACCTGGGTGCTGCCCGCCGCGGTGGACAAGCGAATCCTGTCGCCGAGCGTCGCGCCCAGGTCGTGCGCGAGGTCGGTGCCGACGATCGCGCCCGACGTCCCCACCTCCGCACTGCCCGCGACGATCTTGTCGGCCAGCGCGATGACGCGAAGGTAGCTCGCGGGCTCGATTCCGTTCACCGTGACCGCATTGGTCGCGTCGGCGCGAATCGCGAGGGCGGGTCCCGCCACCACTGGCGCGAGCGCGATGACACCGGGGATGGTTTCAATCGCGCCCTTGACCTTCTGCCACTGATCGACGGATCGCAACCTTTGGGCACGCGGCTGGGCAAGGGACGCCGATGCGGCCGTTCCCGTGTCGCGCACCGCGCGCGCGGTTTCCTCCGGCGCCGAGACGACGATCTGCGCCTGGAAGTTGAGCGTGCGGCGGAACAGGTTCGCCTGCAACCCGGAGAGCAGCGCCGACATGAACGTGATGACCGCCACGCCAAGCGCCACGCCCGTGACCACCAGAAGAGTCTGCGTCATGCCGTCGCGCATGAATCGCAGCGCGGCGATCCACTCGAACGGGAGGAGCGGGCTCAAGAGGACGGTCCCGCGATCCTGCGCGCACGCACGCGCTCGCCCGCCTTCACGCCCGCGTTCGTCACCGGCACGAGCTCGTCGCCCTCGGCGAGGCCCTGCACGATCTCCACCGTCGCATCGCCGCGCATGCCGATGACCACGGGTACGCGTACCGCATGGCCATCGCGCACCGCGAGCACCCACGGCTTCGCCGTGCCGAGGTCGTGCACTGCGTTCGACGGCACGAGGATCGCTTTCGCGCGCCGGCCCACCTCGATGTCCACCGACACCGACATGTCCTGGATGAGGTAGCGCGGCGGCTCGGGCACGCGAAGCTTCACCTCGACCGTCCCTCGCACCGTGTCTATGCCCGGATTGATGTACGCGAGCTCGGCGCGAAACGACTGGCCAGGATACGCGTCCGCCGAGACGAGTGCGGGCAGGCCGAGCGCGAGCTTGCCCAGGTTCTTCTCGTCGACGTTGACGACCACCTGGGTCTCGCCCAAGGGTGCGAGGGCGAGGAGCTCCTTGCCGGCCTGCGCGATGCCGCCGGGCTCGACGCTGCGTGCCACCAGCACCCCGTCGGCCGGCGCGCGCAGCGTGGTCGCGTCGAGCCTCGCCTGTGCGACGCCGAGCGCCGCGAGCGCCTGCGTGCGTGCCGCATCCGCCACGGTGACGTCTCCACCGCCCGAGCTCGCCGTCGCGACGGCGACCTCGGCGGCCCGCACCTGGCTCTCGGCCACGTCGAGGTTGCGTTGCGCGTCGTCGAGCTGGGCCTTGGACACGAAATTGCGTCCGACCAGATCCTTCGTGCGGTCGAAGGTGGCACGCGCCTGCAGGAGGTTCGCGCGGGCCTGGCGAAGCGTTTCCTGGGCCGCCGGCCGCGCGGACGTGGCGATCTGCTTCTGACGGGCGACTGCCTGCTGCACGGCAGCTTCCGCCTGCGCCACCGCTGCCTTCTCGTCGGCATTGTCGAGCTGGACGAGCGGCTGGCCGCGCTTGACCGTGGCGCCTTGTTCCACGAGCACGGCCTCGACGCGCGAGGTGGCTTCCGCGCCGATCGATGCGCGCTTCGGCGTGATCACCTGGCCCGTGGCCACGATGCTCTGCACGAGATCCTGGCGCGTCGCCACGTAGACGTCGACCGCATCGCCGCGCCACCACCACGCCGCGAGTGCGACCGCGCCGGCGGCGGCAACCGTTCCTGCGATGATCGACGCGCGCATGACCCATTGCACACCTGCGACTGGTTCGGCGTGTTGACCCGGGTCAAGGGGCGCTGGAAGGCTGCCTCGAAGCGTCCCGCGCGACATCCGGCGCGGCTTGGGCGAAAATACGCCTTCGCAGACCCCCAACATCCCGAATTGAACGCAACGCAAGCCTCGCCCCGGACGTCGAGCCTCGCGCGCAAGCGCGCAGGATGAGCGGCGCACACGACCCGGGCAACCGCGAGGCGGGCGACGCGCGTTTCGCGCGCACGTCGATCGTCGCGCTCTCGGTGGGTGCGTGCGGCTCCGCCGCGGCGCTGCGCGTGTGCGATCCGCTGCTGCCGCACTTTTCCTCGCAATACGGCGTGGGACTCGGCACCGCCGCGCAGACGGTCACCGCGTTCGCGATCGCCTACGGTATCGTGCAGCTCGCGTATGGTCCGATCGGCGACCGCTACGGCAAGTACCGCATCGTGACGCTCGCGACGTTCGGCTGCGCCTTCACGTCGCTCCTGTGTGCGCTCGCGCCGGGCTTCGGCGCGCTAGTCCTCGCCCGCATGCTCGCCGGCGCTACCGCGGGCGCGCTCATTCCGCTGTCGATGGCCTGGATCGGCGACACCGTGCCGTACGAGCGCAGGCAGGCGGTGATCGCGCGATTCCTCATCGGACAGATGTTCGGCATCGCGTTGGGGCAGGTGCTGGGGGGCATCGGCGCCGACTACGTAGGAGGCGGTCCGGTGTTCCTCGCGCTCGCCGCCTGGTTCGCCGTGACGGGCGTGCTCATGGTGCGCTTTCGTCCGCCGCGCCACGAGCCCGATACCGCACAGGCAAGGGGAGGCATCGTGCGCCGCTTCGCGTCGGTGCTCGCCGTGCCGTGGGCGCGCCTGATCCTGCTAACGGTGTTCGTCGAGGGCATCCTGCTCTTTGGCGCGCTTGCGTTCGTGCCGACGCATCTGCATCGCACGTTCGGCATCCCGCTCACGCTGGCGGGTGCGATCGCGATGCTGTACGGCGTGGGCGGGCTCGTGTATGCCGTCCTGTCCCCGTATCTCGTGCGCCGCTTGGGCGAGTCAGGCCTGGCAGGCGGCGGCGCGGTCGTGCTGACGCTCTGCTTCGCGGCGATCGCCTTCGCGGGCAGCATGGCGGTCGCGGCGGTCGCGTGCTTCGCGGCGGGCCTGGGCTTCTACATGTTGCACAACACGCTGCAGGTCAACGCGACGCAAATGGCGCCCAAGGAGCGCGGCAGCAGCCTCGCGCTTTTTGCCGCGATCCTGTTCATCGGCCAGGCATCGGGCGTCACGCTCGCCGGCACGCTCGCGGACGCGATCGGCACCGGGCCCGTCGTCGCGGGCGCAGGCGTGCTGCTGCTCGGGGTCGGCATCGGGTTTGCCGCCGCGCGGCGGCGAAGGAGGAACGCATGAAGGAGGCAGAACGCACGCCGATTCTCGTCGGCATCGGCGTGGCGACGCGCCGCGAGGACGACTGGCGCAACGCGCTCGAGCCGCTCGATCTCATGCTCGAGGCGGTGCGCGCCGCGGGCGCGAACTGCGGTGCGCCCGCAGCGCTTGCCGGGCTCGACTACGTCAGCGTCCCGCGCGGACGATGGAAGTACCGCAATCCAGCGGGCGCCATCGCACGCGCGGTGAGCGCGCCGCGGGCCACGAGCGTTCTCGCCACACCGGGCGTGCTGCAGCAGTCGCTACTGGGCGAGGCCTGCGCGCGCATCGCCCGCGGCGAGGCCGCCACGGCGCTCGTGACCGGCGCCGACGCAGGCTATCGCATCCTGCGCGCGCAGATTGCCGGCGAGTTCGCGCCGGAAACGGTGATCGACGACGACCCCGACATCCTTCTCAAACCCAAGGACGAGCTGCGCCATGCGGTCGAGATTCGCGCCGGGATGCAGATGCCGGTCGGGCTCTACGCGATCCTCGAGAGCGCGTTCCGTGCGGGGCTCGGGCGAAGCGTCGCCGCGCACCGCGATGAACTGGCCGCGCTTTATGCGAGGCTCGCGCGCGTCGCCGTCGCCAATCCTCATGCATGGAACCGCACCGGGATCCCTGCCGCGGAGATACGCGACGCGTCGAAGCACAATCCCATGCAGGCCTTTCCGTACACCCGTTATCACTGCTCGACGTGGAACGTGGACCAGGCCTGCGCTCTGCTCCTGTGCTCGGTCGAGCGTGCGCGTGCGCTGGGCATCCCCGAGCATCGCTGGGTGTATCCCATCGTGAGCAGCGAATCCAACCACATGGTGCCGGTATCGGCGCGGGCCGACCTCGCAGACCTTCCCGGCGCGCGCATCACCGGACAGGCGGCGCTGCAGCACGCGGGCATCGGCATCGACGGCGTGGACCTGGTCGAGCTCTACAGCTGCTTTCCGGTTGCCATCGAGCTCTATGCGGCAGCACTCGGGCTGCCGCTGTCGAAGGATGTGACCGTGACGGGCGGGATGGCATTCGCAGGCGGTCCCTACAACAACTACTTCCTGCAGGCGACGTGCCGCGCGGTCGAGCTCATGCGCGAGGGAAGGGGACGCAACGCACTGCTCTCATGCGTCTCCGGGATCGTCACCAAGCAGGCCTTCGGGATCTGGTCGCTTGCAAGGCCGGAACGCGACTTCGCGCACCTCGACCTTACCGATGCCGTGAGCCGCGAAGCCGGTGCACGCGAGGTCGTCGAACACTACTCCGGGCCCGGCGTAGTCGCGGGCTACACGGTGGTCCACGGGCGCGGACAGACGCCCAAGGGCGTTGCGCTCATCGACACCGGGCAGGGCTCGCGTGCCATGGTGACGACCGAGGATCCTGCCATCGTCGCGGCGATGAAGGAGGAGCGGGAGCTCGTGGGACACGCCGTCACGGCGCGCGACGATGCGCTCGTGAGCGTGGGGTAGGGGTCATGGCCAGGCTTTCATGATCGCATTCAGCATCGACAGGAATGCCACCCCGGCAAGTCCGTAGATCACCGCGAACATCATCGTCCTGCGGGTCACGAGCCGCCCGACGGGCACCTGGAACGCGCTCGCCGTTCCCGCCATCGGTATCGTCCAGATCGAGATCGTCGCGTTGATTGCCCATGCGAAGACCGCAGTAGCGACGACTATGGCATCGACAACGCCGAAGTTGCCGAGGCAGAGCACGGGCACCAGCAGGCCCGAGACGATCATGGGGTGGATCCCGAGCTGCCCCAGCACCAGCGTGACTGCAAAGAAGGCCGCGAGGATCGTGGGGCCCGAGATGAGTTCGGGGGTCACGCTGGTGCCGAGCTGCTGCACGGCCGGAATCGAGATGGCCATGCTGCCGAGCAAGGTTCCCGAGAGCACGATGAGAAGTTCGTTGGATACGCGGCCCATCATCGTGAACGTCGAGCGCGCAATCTCGATGCTCTTTCCGTTCAGAATGGAATAGGCAAGGCAAAGCGCGGGAATCACGATCGCGACGGCGTGCAGGCCCGTCCAGCCGAAACCGACGCTCGCAAGCACGACCGAGCCCAGCATCACCACAATCGGGATCCCGAGCGGCTCGAGGGCGTCGAAGCACGGCCCGATCGAGTGTGCCGCCCGCGGCGTGAACATGAAGTACGCGATCACCAAGCCGATCAGCGCGCACCCGAGGCCGATTGCGATGATCTGCCACATTGGCACCGAGGCGAGCTGCACGGTGAACGCGACCGAGAGGTAGAAGGGGGACCACATCGCGGCCAATGCCACGCCTCGCGCCGACGCGCTCGCCAGTCGCACGCGGGCCGCGTCGTCCGCCGCGGCCGCGACCACGGGGGCCAGCACCCCGGCCGCTCCCACGTTGATGATCCCCGCAAGCCCGTGTGCAGCATGAAGGGTGAGGAACTCCGCTGCGGACCCGTCCACGCGCTCCAGCCGCTCACGCACCTTTTCAATCCGAGGGCTTGTCTCCACCGTCGCCCTGAGCATGACGATGGCCGGAATGAAGGCCCCGAACACCATGGCGCGCATGAGCCCACTGAGGATCGGCTGAGCCGATCCCTGCCAGGCAGCCAGCGCTGCACAGAGTGCGACGATCAATGCGAATAGCATCCGCAGGTGTGTGCTCGCGCGGAACCACGCGAACACCGCGAAGGACGCGAGGAGGCCGGCCTCGATGAGCCGCAGAAACGGCGCGTCGTGCGCCATGCGCACGAGCTCGATTGCCCAGACCGTGCCGAGGAGGAAGGCGGACAGCTAGAAGCTCTCCGTGCCCCACTTGTGGGTGGTGAAATACTGCACGAGGCGGAAGATGCTCTCGGTGAGAAGCCCCACGATGATCACCAGCAGGATCCCCGCGAAGCCGTCGGCGATGTTCATGAAGAGGCGGCTGTTGTTGATGTACCAGCCGATGCCGCCGCCCGTGCCTGTCGCCCCGAAGACCAGCTCGGCAGCCACGACCGTTCGCCATCCGAATCCCCAACCGACGCGCAACCCCGAGATCATCATCGGCAGCGCTGCCGGAAGCAGTATCTCCCACATCATCGCGAAGCGCCCGAGCTCGTAGTTGCGGCCGAGGCGCAGCAAGGTGGGCGAGATGGTGGCGAAGCCCACCGTCAGCGACGAAGCGATCGGCCAGACCATCGCCATCACGACCACGAAGACCAGCGACTCGCGCGAGAAGCCGAACCAGAGGATCGCCATCGGGAGGAGCGCGATCGACGGCAGCGGCTGGAAGATTCCTGTCATCACCGAGAGGAACTCGCGCGCCCAGGCGTTGCTCACGGCGAGGCCGGTCACGACGATCGCGAGCACGATCGAGATGGCGAAGGACTGCAGGATCACCGAGAGGGTCTCCCAGGTGTAGCGCCAGAGCTCGCCGGTCCCGCCGATACCAAGGCCCTGCACCAGGCGCACAGCGACGTCGCTGAACGGCGGGAAGAGCAGCTTGTTCACGT
>CAZIZD010000056.1:0-15303 GCA_964543615.1 uncultured Alcaligenaceae bacterium
GGCCGCTTCGCCTCGCACGTCCGGGTCGCGGCGCCCGCTGCGCGCCGGCACGTGCAGTGCGTGATCGGCGTCCTGCAGAAGGCAAAGCGTGGCGCGCGACCCGAGCGATTCCACGACACCCGTGAGCAATGGCAGATCGGCGAGCTCGTCGCGCGTGCCCGAGACGAAGAGCATGGGAATCGCGACGTCGCGCAGGTGGTCCGCACGGGCGGTGCCTGGCTTGTCCGCGGGATGCAGCGGGAACCCAACGAACGCGAGACCGCGCACGTGCGGCAAGGGTGCGATCGCCTGCGCCTGCGACGTCATGCGTCCGCCGAACGACTTGCCGCCCGCGAACAGCGGCAGCGCGGGATGCGCCTCGTGCGCGTGCGCGACCGCTGCCCGCACGGCGGCGTGCGCCGTGGCGGGGGCGTCGGGCCGCTTCGATCCGCGCTCCATGTAGGGAAACTGGTAGCGCAGCGTCGCGATGCGTTGCGCGGCGAGGTCGAGCGCAAGGGCCTGCATGAATGCGTGCCCCATGCCCGCCCCCGCGCCGTGCGCGAACACGTAGCACGCGGTCGCGCCCTCGGGCACGATGAAAAGGCCGCCGACGCTGCGATCGTCGTCGATCGCGATGCGCACCGGCACGCCTTGCGCCGCTACGCGTTCCACGCCTGCATCAGCGCCGCCGCGTACGCGGGCGCGGTGGGCTCGTGCATGAAGTAGGCGTAGATGTCCTGCCATCCCGTGCCGCGCAGGCGCCCAGCCCACCGCACCAGATCTTCGTCCGAATAGCTTTCAAGCCGCAGGCGAACGTACCCCCACGGCGCGGTCTCGACCAGCGGCGGCGGCGTGTCGTCCTCGCGCTCGGAGAAGCACAGCGAGGCGCCGGCGCCCTTGAGCGCGTCGTAGACGTCGTCGGCGAACCAGGTGTCGTTGCGGAACTCGAAGGCGGCGCGATGATCCTGCGGCAGCAGCGCCAGGAACGCAACGAGCCTTTGCGTGTCCTTCTTGAGGTTGGGCGGCAGCTGGAAGAGGACCGGTCCGCGCTTGTCCCCCATCGCGGCGAGCGTCTTGTACAGGTAGTCGACCGAGTCGGCGACCGACTCGGCCTTGAGACGCCCGATGTGGGTGATGCGCCGCGAGGCCTTGATCGAGAACCGGAATCCGGGCGGCGTGATCGACGCCCAGTTCTCGAGCATCGAGGCCCGGGGCATGCGATAGAACGTGTTGTTGATCTCGACCGAGGGGAGCCGCCCGGCATAGAAGGGCAGCATCGCCTCGGCCTCGATCTTCTCCGGGTAGAAAACGCCTTTCCACTCCTTGAAGGAGTACCCGCTGGCACCCGCCAGCAGGCGGCGGCCCGTCATGGACAATTCCTCGCTTTGTTGCACTGCGGCTTCCCACCCATGCCTAGGGATGTTACGGTATGCGACCGCCGGATCATAACGATCACAAGCCCAACCGGCGCCCGAGGACCGTCCACATCGTGACCAATCCGCTGCGCGCGGTTGCGCGCTTTTGCCAGCGTAACATTGGCTGGCGCCGGCTCGGCTTCGTGCTGAGCGTGGCCATCATCGCCGCCGCGGCGATGGTTCTCTACCGCATGCTGAACGGCATCGACATCGACGAGGTTGCCGATGCGATCCGTGCCACGCGCTGGCAGACCGTCGCCCTGGCCGCCGCCTTCGTCGCGTGCGGGTATTTCACGCTGACGTTCTACGATCTCTATGCGTTGCGAACGATCGGGCGGCCGGACGTGCCGTATCGCATCGCCGCCCTCGGCGGATTCACGAGCTATTCCGTCGGGCACAACCTGGGCGCGAGCGTCTTCACTGGAAGCGCGGTGCGCTACCGCATCTATTCGGCGCAGGGACTGTCCGCCATCGACGTCGCCAAGGTCTGCTTCGTCGCCGGGCTCACCTTCTGGCTCGGCAACGCCGCGGTGCTCGGGCTAGGCATCGCGTATCACCCGGAAGCAGCCTCGGCGATCGACCAGCTGCCGCCGGAGGTCAACCGCATCATCGCTGTGGTGGTGCTGGCCTTCCTGGTGGGCTACGTGGCCTGGGTCTGGCGAGGCGGACGCGTCGTCGGCAAGGGCGCCTTCCAGGTGACGCTGCCCAACGGTCCGCTCACGCTGCTGCAGATCGCGATCGGCATCGTCGACCTCGGGTTCTGCGCGCTCGCCATGTACACGCTGCTGCCGTCCACGCCGCACATCGACTTCATCAACCTTGCCGTGATCTTCGTCGCGGCGACGCTGCTCGGCTTCGCGAGCCATTCCCCGGGCGGCATCGGCGTATTCGATGCGGCAATGCTCGTCGCCCTCGCCCACTTCGACCGCGAGGACCTGCTCGCGGCGCTCCTGCTGTTCCGCCTGCTCTACTACATCACGCCGTTCGCGATGGCGTTGCTCGTCCTCGGCGTGCGCGAGGTCGTCGTCGGCATCACGGGCAACCGGTCCTGGGTGCCCCCGCGCAAGGTGCGCGCGACCGCGCCGATCCATTCCGAAATCGACAGGAAATGAGGGTCTGACCCTCGCTTCCTCCCGCCGCTACAATCCGGCGCATGGCGAAGGATGCGCTGAAGGAGTATTCGTCCAAGCGGTCGTTCACGGCAACGCCCGAGCCCCCGGCGCGCCTGCGTCCCCGCACCGGCGGCCCGCTACTCTTCGTCGTGCAGCAGCATGCCGCGCAGCGCATGCATTGGGACTTCAGGCTCGAGTGCGACGGCGTGCTCCTGTCGTGGGCGGTGCCGAAGGCGCCTTCGCTCGACCGTAACGACAAGCGCCTCGCGGCTCCTACCGAAGACCATCCGTACGACTACGCTTCGTTCGAAGGCGTCATTCCCGCGGGGCAATATGGCGCGGGCGAGGTCATCGTCTGGGACTGCGGCGTCTATTCGCCCGATGAAGGCGACATCACGTGGTACGGCGACAGCGAAGGCGCGCAACGCGAGGTGCGCCAAGGCCTCGCTGCGGGCAAGCTCTCCGTCGAGCTGCGCGGCGAGAAGTTGAAGGGCTCCTTCGCGCTCGTGCGCACCAAGGAGGCGTGGCTGCTCATCAAGCACAAGGACCGCTTCGTCTCCACCGTCGACGTCACGCAGCAGGACCGATCGGTGCTTTCGGGATTGCGCGTGGGCGAGGTGAAGTTCGTGAAGCCGAAGCGCTTCGCGGCAGATAGCCTCGCACCGGCCGGGGACGTGACGCCCATGCCGAAGTCGCTGCTGCCGATGCTCGCCGAGTCCGCTGATGCGCCGTTCAACCGCGACGACTGGCTGTGGGAGCCCAAGCTCGACGGCTATCGCGTGATCGCGACGGTCGACAAGGACGGCGCACGGCTGCGCTCGCGCCGCGGCCTCGACTTGACGCCGCAGTTCCCGAAGCTCGTGGCCGAACTGGCGGCGCAGAAGGTGGACATGATCCTCGACGGCGAGCTCGTCGCGTTCGATGCCGAAGGCCGGCCGAGCTTCAACGCGCTGCAGGACCGCGCGGGACGCAAGACGCCGACCGACATCGCGCTGGGCGAGCAGTCGATTCCGGTCGCGATGTACTGCTTCGACCTCCTCCACTTCGCGGGCATCGACCTCACCCACCGGCCCTACGACGAGCGCCGGCGCTATCTCGCCCAGTGCCTATTGCCCTCGCCGCTCGTACAGCGCGTGCACGTCGCCGACGACGGCGTAGCCTTGCACGGCGCGGCGGTAGCCGCCGGCTTCGAGGGCGTGGTGGGCAAGCGCAAGGACAGCCTCTACGAGCCGGGGCGGCGCACGTCCGCCTGGCTCAAGGTGAAGCCCGTGCAGACCGGCGAGTTCGTGGTTGGCGGATACACGAGGGGCAAGGGTGCCCGCGCGCCGCTCGGGGCGCTGATCGTGGGCTATCACGCCGACGGCGCATTGCACTACGCCTCGCACGTGGGCTCGGGGTTCGACGACCGCACGCTGGCCACCCTCACCAAACGTCTTGCGAAGATGGAGATCGACACTTGCCCCTTCGCGAAGCTCCCCGAGGAGAACGGTCCGCCCAAATGGGTCGAGCCTTCGCTGGTCGCCGAGGTGAGCTACCACAGCATCACGGCGGACGGCCGCCTGCGCGCGCCCGTGTTCGTGCGCATGCGCGACGACGTCCCGGCATCGTCGATCCAGCGTCCGGGCATTGCGGGAACGGACACCCACTCGACGATCGAGGACGTCGTGGCGCAGCTTGCGCGCGCCAAGGCGACGTGCACGCTCGAGGTGGGCGAGCATCGCATCAAGCTCACCAACCTCGATCGCGTGTACTGGCCCGAGGATCCCGCGCAGCGCCTGCCCGCCTACACCAAGCGCGACCTCGTCGCGTACCTCGCGCGCGTGTCGCCGTACATGCTGCCGCATCTCGCGGACCGGCCGCTCACGATGATCCGCATGCCGGAGGGCATCGCGGGGGAGCGGTTCTTCCAGAAGCACTGGGAGCAGGCCCGCCCGGAGTTCGTGGAGTCGATCACCGTGTTCTCGGGCAGCAAGGACGAGTCGCACGACTACCTGCTCTGCAACAGCCTGCCCACGCTGCTGTGGCTCGCCCAGTCGGGCACGCTCGAGTACCACGTGTGGCATTCGCGGGCGAGGCCGGGTCCCGATGCGGCAACCACCAATACCGAATACGCAACTTCGCTCGAGTCGCTGGAAGCTTCCATCCTCAACTACCCCGATTACGTGCTGTTCGACCTCGATCCGTACATCTATTCCGGCAAGGAGGCGAAGGGCGCCGAGCCGGAGCTCAACCTCGCCGCCTTCGAGAAGGGCAAGGAGGTCGCGTTCTGGCTGCGCGAACTCCTGGCCACGATGTCGCTCGAAGCCATCGTGAAGACCTCCGGCAAGACGGGCCTGCACGTGTTCGTGCCGATCGAGCGCACCATCGACTTCGACGCGGCGCGCCACGTCTCGGAGCTCGTGGGCGCCCACCTCATGAAGCTGCATCCGAAGGACATCACGCAGGAATGGAGCATTCCGAAGCGCACCGGCAAGATCTTCATGGACTACAACATGAACGTGCGCGGCAAGACGCTCAACGTGGCGTACTCCCCTCGCGGCGTGGCCGGCGCACCGGTATCGATGCCCCTGTCCTGGGAGGAGCTGGCGGGCGCCCATCCGCTCGACTTCACCATGGGGAATGCGCCACAAAGATTAGCCAAAACTGGAGATTTGTGGGCTAACGCCTTGACGCGCAAACAGAATATCCAGCAGACTTTGGGGCTCGGCGCGTCCTAGGCGCCCCGTCAGGAGGCCATCATGGCTGCACGATCCATTGCGAGCTTGACCGTTTCGTTCGGACTGGTCTCGATTCCCGTGAAGCTCTTCTCGGCCACCGAGGCCTCCAAGTCGATCTCCTTCAACATGCTGCACAAGGCCTGCGGCTCGCGCCTGCGCCAGCAGTACGTGTGCATCAAGGAAGAGGTGGTGGTGACGCGCGACGAAATGGTCAAGGGCTACGAGTTCGCCAAGGACCAGTACGTGATGTTCACGCCGGAGGAGCTCAAGTCGATGGAGGAGGTCGGCACGCACACCGCCGACATCACGGAGTTCGTGCCCCTCGACAAGGTCGACCCGGTCTACTTCGACAAGGCCTATTACCTCGCACCCGACAAGGGGGGCGCCAAGCCGTACGCGCTCCTCGCCGCCGCGCTGCGCGAGTCGAACAAGTGCGCGCTCGGCCGCTGGGCCGCGCGCGGCAAGCAGTACATCGTGATGCTGCGTCCCGTCGAGGATGGGCTCGTCATGCAGCAGCTCCTCAACGCGGAAGAGGTGCGCTCGATCAAGGACATCGAGATTCCCGCGACCGAGGTGAATCCGAAGGAGCTGAAGCTCGCGCAGATGCTGATCGAGCAGCAGTCGGCGGACGGCTTCGATCCCGCGCAGTACAAGGACACGGTCACCGCGCGCATCGAGGCGGCGATCGAGAAGAAGGTGCAGGGCCAGGAGATCACGCTGACCGAGCCCGAGGACAAGGGCGCGCAGGTGATCGATCTCATGGAGGCGCTGCGCGCTTCGCTCGAGCGCAAGGCGCCCTCCACTGCCGCGCCCAAGGCGGCGCCCAAGGCCGACGAGGCGAAGCCCGCGCCCGCGCGCAAGCCCGCCAAGCGGGCGCAAGTCGTGGAGGAGGCCGCCGCGGCGCCCGCGCCTCGCAAGGTCGCGCGCGGCAAGCGCTAGCGCTTCGCGGTCGCGAATGTGGCGGAGGGCTACGGCGTGCACGATGTAGGGCGCCTGCTGCGCCTGTCGCGCAGCACCATCCGCTCGCTGGTGCACGCCGGGTTCGTCACGCCATCGCGCGGCGCGCGCGGCGCCTGGCGCTTCTCGTTCCAGGATCTCATCGTGCTGCGCACGGCGCAGGCACTGGTCGAGGCCCACGTCCCCGCGCGGCGCATCACCCGCTCCATGCACGAGCTCAAGCGCCGCTTGCCCGAGGCGATGCCGTTGTCCGGACTTGCCATCGGCGCCGTGGCCGACAAGGTCGTCGTGCGCGAAGGCGGCGCGCGCTGGCAGGCCGATTCGGGGCAGTACGTGCTCGAGTTCGAGGCCGATCCCGCGAGCGGTGCGCCGCGGGTCATCGAGCGTGCGCCGGCACGCAGCGCGCAGTCGTGGTTCGAGGAAGCGGCCACGCTCGAGGCGTCGGACGCGGGCGCCGCCGTTCGCGCCTACGAGCAGGCGATCGCGGCGGACCCCGCCTTCGTCGATGCGCCGGTCAACCTCGGACGCCTGCTGCCCGATCGCGGCGACCTTGCACGCGCGGAACGCGTCTATCGCGATGCATTGGGGACGTGCGGCAGCGATCCCCTTCTGCTCTTCAATCTGGGCGTGCTGCTGGAGGACATGGGGCGGCAGGAGGATGCCGCGCAGGCGTACGCAACGGCGGTCACGGCCGACCCCGACCTTGCCGACGCGCATTACAACCTCGCATTGCTCTACGAGGCGCTCGCACGCCCGAAGGACGCGATCCGCCACATGGCGCGGTATCGCGTCCTGCGCGGCAAGTAGCTTCGATCAGGTGCCGCGGCCCCACAGGCCGCAATAGCGGCGCGCAATGAAGGGGAGCCCGGCCTCGTACCCGGGCCACGACTCGTAGCCCGCGAGCTTGAGCTCCTTCTCGGCGGGGTCCCAGCACTTGCCGTCCTGCGCGAGCTTCTTCATTTCCGCCGATGCAGCCTGCAGCAGGGCGAGCTGGTCCTGCGCGTCCTTCTTGGTGCCGAGGCGGTCGCCGGGTCCGGGATGCCCGGGAATGAGGCGATCCCAGTCGAGCGCGATCACGTCCTTGATGAACTTCTCGGTTTCCAGGGGATAGATGTCGATCATCCCGCGCGCGGGAATCTGCCCGACGGGAATCGTGTCGACGATGAACACGATCTTCTCCTTGGGCAGGAGCATCACGAGCGTGGAGTCCGAGTGGTTGAGCCCCATGTACTTGAGCTCGAGGGTCGTGTTGCCGAGCTTGAGCGTGCGGCCGCTGTCGGGCACCACCTCGTCAGGCAGCACGGTGTGCGGATCCTTGATCTGCTCCAGCCGCTCCTTGGCGCGGCGGTGCGCAACGACCGTGGCGCCGGCATCCTTGAAGGCCTTGCCGCCCGCGATGTGGTCGTAGTGATGGTGGCTGTAGACCAGATACTTGATGGGCTTGTTGGTCACCTTGCGGATCTCGTCGACGTACGCCTGCCCGCCGGTCGGCCGGCCGTAGGCGACGGGGTCGGTGGCGATCACGCCCTCGTCGGTGACGATGAACATCGCCTGGTGGTTGCCGTTGCGGAAGACGTAGACGTTGTCGGTGCCCTCGACCTTGGTCGTGGCGATCTGCGGGCGCGCCGGTTGCTGCGCCGCTGTGCTGGTGGCGATGGCTATGAGGGCCAACGCCGAGGCCCACGTGCGAATCATGTTTCCTCCGAGGTGGTTACTGCTGTTGTGAAGACGGCCCGTTCAACGTGCGGACCATGAGGTACTTCGCAATGCCGCGCGGGAATCCGCGAATCTCCGAAGCCGCCGCGTAGCCCAGGGCACGGTACAGCGCCGGCGCCTGGAAGCTGAACGTCGTGAGGTAGCACGTCCGGCATCCTCGCGCGGCGACGTGATCCTCGAATCGCCGCACCAGGCTTGCGCCGATGCCCTGCCTGCGATGCGCGGGCGACACCCAAAGCTGCAGGAGCTCGGCGCACTCCCCCCAGGTACGGCCGACGGCGCCACCGATGACGCCGCCAGCGCCGTCGCGCGCGAGGCACGTGACGTGCTCGACCGCGTCGAGTGGGGCGCTCTCCTGGTTGTGAACCTCGAGCCCCTCGTCGACGATCCCCGCTTCCTCCGGCGGGTTCCCGTCGATCGTCTCGTAGAGAACAGGCATGGCCCTAGAAGAATTCCCGGGTCGCAATTCGAGCCCCCTCGGCCATCGCGGCCAGCTTGGCCCAGACCACGGCGGGATCGACCGCAGCCTGCCCGACCCAGGTGCCGAACCCGCAATCGCTGCCGGCGATGACGTTCTCGCGCCCGACCAGGTTCGCGTAGCGGCCGATGCGCTGCGCGATGAGCTCCGGGTGCTCGATGAAGTTGGACTTCGACTCGATCACGCCTGGAATGAGCACCTTGCCCTCGGGCAGCTTCACGGTCTCGAAGAGCTTCCACTCGTGCGCGTGCCGCGGGTTGGCGGCTTCCAGCGCGATGGCCATGGGCCTCGCCTCGAACACGATGTCGATCACGTCGGCGAGCGGCACGTCGCAGTGATGCGGGCCTTCGTAATTGCCCCAGCACAGGTGCATTCTCAATTGCTCGGGCGGGATGTTGGCGACCGCGTGATTGAGCGCTTCGACGTGCATGTGCGCCTTCTTGCGCCACTCGGCGGTGGACAAGCCAGCGTACTGGATGTGGCGGCCCATCCCGAGGTCGGGACAGTCGATCTGCAGCACGATGCCGGCGCGCGCGATGGTCTCGTACTCGTGCCGCATCGCCTCGGCGATCGCGAAGAGGTACGCCTCATCGCTCGGGTAGTGCTCGTTGCGGAAGAACAGCGAGACCACGCCCGGCGATGCCGCGGTGAGGAACGTCTCCTCGACCTTCACTTCACGTGCGGCCGCCTGCAGATGCTCGACGTCGGAGCGCGCTGCATCGGCATCGCGCACCGCGATCGGCGTGTTGCACGCGGGGGTCTTGCGCCGCGAGCGCCCCGGATCGCCGAAGACCCGCTTGGCGAGGCTCGGAAATTCCGCGAGGTCCTGGTACACGAAGGTGTTGCCCTCGCCGCCGAAGCCGGCGAGCCGGTCCTTGATGTAGGTGGCGTATGACGGCTTGCTCATCTCGCCGTCGTCGACGATGTCGACACCCGACTCCGCCTGCTTGCGCACGACTTCCGCCACGGCCTGCGCGATCCGCTCCGACAGCGCGTGCGGCTCGACCGGCACGCCCTCCTCCTTGGCGAACATCATCCTGATGAGGTCGGGCGGACGTGGCAGGCTGCCCGTGTGCGTGGTGAGGAATCGCTCGGTGCTGCGCTTCATGAAGGCCTCCTGTCGAACGCCACGATCACGTCAATCGAGCCGCACGAGCTCCGTGAGATAGAACCCGCGCCGCTTGATGTAGGTCTCCGCCGCGCGCTGCAGCATCGCGATGTCTTCGTCGGTGAGCTCGCGCACCACCTTGGCGGGCGCGCCCATGATGAGGGAGCGCGGCGGAAACGACTTGCGCTCCGTGACGATCGACCCTGCCGCCACCAGGGACGACTCGCCGATGACCGCATGGTTGAGCACGATGGCCTGGATGCCGATCAGCGCGCCGTCGCCGATGGTGCAGCCGTGCAGCATCACCTGATGCCCGACGGTCACGCGCCGCCCGATGCTCATGGGCACGCCGGGATCGACGTGCAGCACCGCGTTGTCCTGCACGTTGCTGCCCTCGCCGATGACGATGGGCTCCGAGTCGGCGCGGATCACCGCCCCCGGCCACACGCTCGTATCCTCTCCGAGCACGACGCGACCGATGACCGAAGCCGTTTCCGCGACGTAGGTACTGGCGGGAATCTGCGGCGTCAAGCCGCGGAAGCTGTAACGGGGCATGAAGGGCTTTGTCCAACCGAACGAGTGAAGTCGCGATGGTATCGCGTAGGGGTCCGGCGCGCGCTTCGTGCCAGAATCTGCCCTCGCTCACGCCGAAACGGTTACGCCATGCCCAAGTCGCGCCGACGCCCTCCCCCCGCCCCTCCGCCACCGCAGCCGACGCGCGAGGAAGCCATCGACGCGGTGCGCACGCTCATCCGCTGGGCCGGCGACGACCCGGATCGCGAAGGGCTGCTCGAGACGCCCGATCGCGTCGTGCGCTCGTACCGCGAGTTCTTCTCGGGCTACGGGCAGGACCCCAAGGAGATACTCGCCAAGACGTTCTCGGAGGTCGACGGCTACGACGAGATGATCGTGATGAACGACATCCGCTTCGAGAGTCACTGCGAGCACCACATGGTGCCGATCATCGGCAAGGTGCACATCGGCTATCTCCCCGACAAGCGCGTGGTCGGCATCAGCAAGCTCGCGCGCCTGGTCGAGGTCTACGCGAAACGCCTGCAGATCCAGGAGAAGATGACGGTGCAGATCGCCGACACGCTGCAGGAGGTGCTGCAGCCGAAGGGCGTGGCGGTGGTCGTCGAGGCGGCGCACCAGTGCATGACCACGCGCGGCGTGCACAAGCCGGGCGCCGCGCTCGTCACGAGTCGCATGCTGGGCGCGTTCCGCAAGGACGTGTCGACGCGCCGCGAGTTCCTCGCGATCATCGCGCGGTCGAGCGGAAGCGAAGCCCCTTACACCTAGACCCGGGAAGCGCCGGGCGCGCCGCGCCAGCTCCGCCCGCTTGACGCACATCAACACGCACTCCGTTGCAGGCGCGTAGTCTGCGCCGATGCTCGCCGAGGCCGAACCCGTCTGCGCCGTTGCGGACGCCCGCACCTGCTTTCACTGCGGCGAGCCCAATCCTCCCGGCACTCGCTGGCGGCTCGTCGTCGACGGCGGGGAGCGCGCGTTCTGCTGCCCCGGGTGCCTCGCCATCGCGCAGACCATCGATGCCGCGGGGCTCGCGCCGTACTACCGGCAGCGCACTGCAGCCGGCCGCCCGGCCGACGAGGACGAGGCGTACGATCGGCACGCGGCGCAGGCGGTCGCGGCCGGGCTCGTGCGCAAGGTCGCGGCGGGCCAGCACGAAGCCGCACTGCTCCTCGAAGGACTGCACTGCGGCGCCTGCGTGTGGCTGATCGAGACGTGGCTTGCCCGCAAGCCGTACGTCGTCGAGGCGTCGGTGAACTTCGCGACCCGCCGGGCGCTGGTGCGCTGGCGCGGCGAGCCCGCGCTGCTCGCCGCGATCCTTCGCGACGTGGCCGCGATCGGCTACCAGGCACACGCCTACGATCCCGCGAAGCGCGAAGCGCTGTTGAAGCGGGAGACCCGGACGCTGTTGCTGCGGATGGGCGTCGCGCTGCTTGCCTCGATGCAGGTGATGATGCTCGCGGTGCCTTTCTATCTCGCGGACGACCCGCTCGAGCCCGGACTGAAAGCGCTCCTCGACTGGGCGAGCTTCGTGATCACCGTCCCGGTGCTGCTCTACTCGGCCGCGCCATTCTTCTCGGGCGCATGGCGGAGCCTCCGCGCACGCACGCTGGGCATGGACGTACCGGTCGCCATCGGCGTCGCGGGCGCTTTCGCGGCAAGCGCATGGGCCACCGTCACCGGGCAGGGCAGCGTGTACTACGACTCGGTCACGATGTTCGTCGCGCTGCTGCTCGTCGCGCGATTCTTCGAGCTGCGCGCCCGGGCGCGCGCCGCGCGCACCATCGAGAGCGTGGCGCACGAGCTGCCGGCCACCGCGGAGCGGGTGCGCGGCAACGCATGCGAAACCGTCGCGGCGCACGAGCTTGCCATCGGCGACCTCGTCCGCGTGAGCGCGGGCGCCGCCATCCCCGCCGACGGCATCGTCGTCGAGGGCGCTTCGAGCGTCGAGGAAGCGCTTCTCACGGGCGAAAGCCGGCCCCGGCGCAAATCCGCGGGCGATGCCGTGCTCGCGGGCTCGATGAATCGCGAGAGTCCTCTTTCGATGCGCGTCACGGCCGCCGGTCCCGCCACCACGCTCGCCTCGCTCGCGCGACTGGTCGAGCGCGCGGCGGATGCGCGTCCCCGCGCCGTGCGCTTCGCCGAGCGCGCGGCCGCATGGTTCGTAGGCGTGCTGCTGGCCGTGGCTGCGGCCACCGCGCTCTACTGGGGACTGCACGAGCCTTCGCGCGTGCTGCCCATCGTCTTCGCTGTGCTCGTGGTCTCGTGCCCCTGCGCACTCTCGCTCGCGACACCCGCCGCGATGGCCGTGGCCGCGGGCTCGCTCGGCCGCCGCGGCGCGCTCGCGGTACGTCCCGATGCGCTCGAGACGCTCGGCCGCGCCGATCACGTGATCTTCGACAAGACCGGCACGCTCACCGCGGGAAGGCCGCGCGTGACGTCGATCACTCTCCATGGAGGCGCGAGCCGCGCCGACTGCATCGCCATCGCGGCAACGCTCGAATCGGGTGCTTCGCATCCGGTCGCGGACGCAATCCGCGCCCTCGGCCCCGCGCGCACGGATGCGCGCGACGTCGCGGTGATCGCGGGTGAAGGCGTGGAAGGCACGATCGAAGGGTGCCGCTACCGCTGCGGACGGCCGGACTGGGTCGCGCAGGTCGCAGGCCCCATGCACGCGACGGACGTGCCCTCCGATGCGATGGTCGCGGCGCTCGGCGATGCTAGCGGCTGGCTCGCGACGTTCGTGCTCGACGACCCGCTGCGCGACGGTAGCACCGAGCTCGTGCGCACGCTCCGGGCGCGCGGCACGAACGTCACGCTGCTGTCGGGAGACCGCCACAGCGTGGTCGAGCGCATCGCCGCGCATGCCGGCATCGACGACTGGCACGCGGAGCTCCGGCCCGAGGGCAAGCGCGAGTTCATCCGCAACCTGCAAAGCGCAGGCGCCTGTGTGGCCATGATCGGTGACGGCCTCAACGACGCACCCGCGCTCGCGCAGGCCGACGTCTCCATCGCGCTGGGGGACGCGGCCGCGCTCACGCGCTGGACCGCGGACATCGTCGTGCTCGGCGGCGACGTGCGCGAGATCGGCCACGTGCAGCGCATCGCGCGGCGCACGCGCGCGATCGTGCGCGAGAACCTGGCCTGGGCCTTCGCCTACAACGTCATCGCCATCCCGCTCGCCGCCGCGGGACTGGTGTCGCCCCTCGTCGCCTCCGCCGGGATGTCGCTGTCGTCGCTCGCCGTGGTTGCCAACGCGCTGCGCCTCTCGAAAGCCTGAACGATGGAAATCCTGTTCCTGCTCATTCCCCTTGCGGTCGTGCTCGCGTTCTTTATTGGTGCAGCCTTCGTGTGGTCCGTGCGATCGGGTCAGTTCGACGACCTGGACGGACCCGCGCACCGCATTCTCGCGGACGACGACCGGGCGCGTTGATGTTCGTCAACGCGCGCGCGACGCGGGGCCCCTAGCATTGACCGGCTATTAACCTACGGAGCGAGAGAGCGACCTATGAGTTCCGACATTACCGCGACGTTCAACTACAAGGTGGTGCGCCAGTTCACCATCATGACCGTCGTGTGGGGCATCGTCGGGATGCTGGTCGGCGTGATCATCGCCGCCCAGCTCCTGTGGCCCGACTTCCTTGGCGGGATCCCGTGGCTGTCCTATGGACGCCTGCGGCCGTTGCACACCAACGCGGTGATCTTCGCGTTCGGAGGCTCGGCACTTTTCGCGACGTCCTACTACGTCGTGCAGCGCACGTGCCAGGTGCGGCTCTTCGCCGGCCCGCTGGCGGCGTTCACGTTCTGGGGATGGAACCTCATCATCGTGCTCGCGGCGGTGACGCTGCCGCTCGGCTGGACGAGCGGCAAGGAGTACGCCGAGCTCGAGTGGCCGATCGACATCCTGATCACGGTCGTGTGGGTGTCCTACGCGATCGTGTTCTTCGGCACGCTCTACATGCGCAAGACGCCGCACATCTACGTGGCCAACTGGTTCTACGGCGCCTTCATCCTGACGGTGGCGATCCTGCACCTCGTCAACAGCGCCGAGATCCCCGTCTCGTTCTTCCCGATGAAGTCCTACTCGGCGTACGCGGGCGCGCAGGACGCTATGGTGCAGTGGTGGTACGGGCACAACGCGGTGGGCTTCTTCCTCACCGCGGGCTTCCTCGGGATCATGTATTACTTCATTCCCAAGCAGGCCGGCCGCCCGATCTACTCGTATCGCCTGTCGGTGGTGCACTTCTGGGCGCTCATCTTCACGTACATGTGGGCGGGCCCGCACCACCTGCACTACACGGCGCTGCCCGACTGGACGCAGTCGCTCGGGATGGTGTTCTCGCTCATCCTGCTCGCGCCCTCGTGGGGCGGCATGATCAACGGGATCATGACGCTCTCGGGTGCGTGGCACAAGCTGCGCGACGACCCGATCCTCAAGTTCCTCATCGTGTCGCTGTCGTTCTACGGCATGTCGACGTTCGAGGGTCCGATGATGTCCATCAAGACCGTCAACGCGTTGTCGCACTACACCGACTGGACCGTCGGCCACGTGCACTCGGGCGCGCTCGGCTGGGTCGCGTTCATCAGCATCGGCGCCATGTACTACCTCGTGCCGCGCATGTTCGGCAAGACGCAGATGTGGTCCGCGCGGCTCGTCAGCGCGCACTTCTGGATCGCGACCATCGGCGTGGTGCTCTACATCGCCTCGATGTGGATCGCCGGCGTCATGCAGGGCCTCATGTGGCGCGCGACCAACGCCGACGGCACGCTCACCTACGCGTTCGTGGAAAGCGTCAAGGCAACGTACCCGTTCTACGCGATCCGCCTCCTGGGCGGCACGCTGTTCCTCGCCGGCATGCTGCTCATGGCGTGGAACGTGTGGAAGACCGCGGTGGGCGGACGCGCCGTCGACGCGCCGATCCCGACGACCATTCACGACAGCCTCGTGCGCGCGGCGTAACGGGGAGACGACCACATGAAGATCAACCAAGAGATCGTCGAGAAGAACATCGGGCTTTTGATCGTCCTGATCATCCTGGTCGTGGCGGTGGGCGGGCTCGTCGAGATCGTCCCGCTCTACTTCCAGAAGTCCACCACCACGCCGGTCGCCGGCGTCGTCCCGTATCCGCCGCTGCAGCTCGCGGGCCGGGACGTCTACCTGCGCGAAGGCTGCTACAACTGCCACTCGCAGATGATCCGGCCGTTCCGGGCCGAGACCGAGCGCTACGGCCACTACTCGGTCGCCGGCGAGTCGGTGTACGACCACCCGTTCCAGTGGGGAAGCAAGCGCACG
>CAZIZD010000057.1:0-15237 GCA_964543615.1 uncultured Alcaligenaceae bacterium
GATCGGCTGCCCCGCCCCCCAATCCTTGTAGAAGATTTGCGTGCCGTCCTTGGTGGTGACCGTGCCCATGTGGTAGCCCTTCGTGTCGAGCGGAAGCGGATTGCAGATGTTAGCCGACAAACTCGTCGATGAGCGCAATGCACACGGACGGGACCCAAAGCCGGTGCATCGTCGTCATCGCCGCATCATTGCAGCGTGCGCAGTGTTCTCGACTTCTCTTCCTGGCAATCGGTGTGGACGACCCTGTTGGGACTCGCTCTCATTTCCCTGGTCGCCGTAGGGATACGACTGCCGGTCATGCAGACCGTGCAGCTGCGACGTTCCTCATCCAGACTGACCGGCGGCCTTCGCCGCATGCCGCCCCGCGACGTAACCGAACGTCATCGCGGGTCCCAGGTTGATGCCGCCGGCGGGGTAGAACCCGCCCATCACGCTCGCCATGTCGGTACCCACCGCATAGAGGCCTGCGATCGGTGCGCCGCGAGTACCCACCACGCGTGCGTGCACATCGGTGCGGATGCCGGCGAATGTGCCGAAGCTTCCGGGCACTACCTTCACCGCGTAGAACGGGGGTCGCTCGATCGGCGCGACACAGGGGTTGGGCGTCACCCGCGCGTCGCCCTGGTAGCGGTTGTAGACGGTCGTGCCGCGGCCGAAGAGAGGGTCTTCGCCGCGCCGTGCGTGCGCGTTGTACTCGGCCATCGCCGCCTCGAAACCGGCGGGATCGATGCCGCAGTTGCGCGCGAGCTCGGCGAAGGTGCGACCCGTCGCGAGGTAACCGGAGCGCACGAACGGCCCGACCGGCAGCGGCGCGGGCCGCGACACTCCGAGGCCATAGCGGCGCTGGAAATCGCGCGTGCACACGAGCCACGACGCGACTTCCTGTCCGCGCGGGACCGCGCGCAACATCGCCTCGACGTAGTCGTGATACCCGTTGCCCTCGTTGCAGAAGCGGCGTCCGTTCGCGAGCACGCCGACGATGCCCGGCTTGCCGCGCTCGATGATGTGGGGGAAGCGGCCGGTCGTCCCGTCGCGATAGGGGACGAGCGACACGGGGCACCATGCGCCCGGCGATGCCACCGAGGCATCGAACACGCCCCCCACCGAATCAGCCAGTCGCGCGCCATCGCCGGTTGCCGAGGGCACGGCCAGCGTCCAGTGCTGTTCGGGCGCGGGGAAGGTCGCGCGCTTGCGATCGTCGTCGTGGGGGAATCCGCCGCTTGCGAGCACGACCCCGCGCGACGTGCGCACCTCGACGTCGCCGTCCGGTGTCGCGAGGACCGCGCCGGTCACGCGTCCGTCGCCCGTGAGCAGTCGCGCTACGCGCGATTCGCTGCGAAGGTCCACGCCCAGGTCGGCGGCCGAGCGCAGCAGTCGTGCGACCAGTGCAAGACCGTTTCTCAACTGCATCGCTCGACCATGGAAGGCCAGGTCGGCGACGTGCCTCGTCACGCGTCGCGCGACGTAGGCGAACGCGCGCGGCGAGCGCGTTACGTTCATGAACGCTCGCAGGTCGGGACCCGCCTGGATCGTGAGGCCGTGAAAGGTCGTCTCGCGCAACGGCTTGCGCAGGCGCGCGACGAGCGGTCCGAGGGCGCGCGCATCGTACGGTGCGGCGATCACCGAGCGCCCGCCCATGCCCGCGCCGGGGAGGATTCCATAAGTATCGGGAATCGTCGTGCCGCCTTCGAATTGCAGCGCCGTCTGCTGCTCGAAGAACTCGACCATGCGTGGCGCGGCGTCGAGAAACGCGTCGACCCTGGAAGCGTCGAAGTGCGGTCCCAGGACATTTCGGAGGTAGGCGCGCGGCATCGCTGCGTCCTCGTCGATCCCTGCCCGCTTCGCGAGTGGATTGCAGGGTACCCACATCCACCCGCCGGACCATGCGGTCGTTCCGCCGAACACGGGCTCGCGCTCGGCCACGATCACGCGCAGGCCGTGCGCGGCCGCCGTCACGGCCGCGGCAAGGCCGCTCGCGCCGGAACCGGCGACGAGGAGGTCGCAATGCAGGATCGTGCTCGGGGACATCGGGCCGGTACGGGGGGGACCCGCCGACTATAATCCGGACGACGCTTTCCTGTCTTCGATGCCAGTGCTTCCCACTACCGATGCGATCGGCGCGCCGGGCGCGCTCCGGCGGCTCGCCGGCTTCCGCTACGCGGTCGCGTTGCTGGTGGCAATCGCCATCGTCTGCATCCGCATCTTCTTCGATGCACCCGTGCCGTGGATGCCCGTGGTCCTCGCGCTGGCGGGACTCGTTGGCGTCAATGCGATCCTGCATGCGAGAGTCGCGGTTCGCGGCAGCGTGTCCGATCGGGAACTGCTCGCGAACTTCGTGCTCGAGGTAGCCGCGCTGACGGTCCTCCTCTACTTCGTCGGCGGCGCGACGAGCCCCCTCGTTTCCGTCTACCTGCTGCCGCTCACGATGGCGGCGAACCTGCTCGCCCGGCGCGGCACCTGGATGCTGGCATTGCTCACCGCGGGCTGCTATACGTGGCTGCTGTTCGCCGGTGCGCCGGTCGCGGAGCACGTGCACGATTCGGGCGCCGGGTCGAAGGCATTCAGCCAGCATCTCATCGGCATGTGGGTCGTCTTCGTGGTGAGCGCAGGGCTCGTCGCCCACTACGTCTCTTCGCTAGCGCAATCGGTCCGTGATCGCGACCGGCGGCTCGCGCAGGCGCGCGAGGAGGCGCTGCGCAACGAGCGCATCGTCGCGCTCGGCACGCTCGGCGCCGGTGCCGCGCACGAGCTCGGCACGCCGCTGGCCACGATGAGCGTCCTCGCCGAGGACATGGTGCACCGGCACGCGGCGAACACCGGGCTTGCCGCCGACGTGCAGCTGATGCAGGATGAGATCGCGCGTTGCAAGACCATTCTCGACGCGCTCGCGCGCGCCGCGGGCTCCGAGCGCGGCGAGGAGAGCGCTGCCGAAGCGGCGGATGCGTTCCTGGCTCGCACCGTCGATCGCTGGCAGTTGCTGCGTCCCACCGTTCCGGCCGCCGTGGAGTGGGCCGGTGGGGCACCTCCATCGCTCGTCGCGGATCGCACGCTGGAGCAGGCCCTCCATAACCTGCTCAACAACGCGGCCGATGCGTCCCCCGGCGGATTCGAGGTCATGGGCAAGGCCACTTCGGGCGAGGTCGTTATCGACATCCTCGACCAGGGTCCCGGACTGTCCGATGAAGCAATGGCGCGCGCAGGCGAGCTCTTCTACTCGACGAAGGCACCGGAAGGCGGCATGGGCATCGGACTTTTCCTCGCCAACGCGACGATCGAGCGATTCGGAGGACGCGTCTCGCTCTTCAACCGCGCGGAGGGCGGCTGCTGCACGCGCATCACGCTCCCGCTGCTGCAGGCATGATCGGGAGCACGATGCTGATCGTCGACGACGATCCCACCTTCTGCCGCGTGCTCGCGCGCGCCATGGAGGGACGTGGCTACGATGTGACTGTCGCCCACGACGTGCCGCAAGCGGTGGCCGCCGCAGAGCGCCGGCCTCCACGCTACGCAGTCGTGGACTTGAAGATGCCCGGGCCTTCCGGTCTTACCCTCGTGCGCCGACTGCGCGAGCTCGATCCGCACGCGCGCATCGTCGTGCTGACCGGCTACGCGAGCATCGCGACTGCGATCGAGGCGATCAAGGTCGGCGCCACGCACTACCTCGCCAAGCCTTCCACCGCCCAGGAGATCCTGGCCGCGTTCGGACGCACGGACGGCGAGACGGACGTCAGCGTGGCGGAGGGCCCGGTGCCGGTGGCCCGCGTCGAGTGGGAGCACATCCAGAAGGTGCTCGCCGAACGCAAGGGGAACATCACCGAGACGGCGCGCGTGCTCGGCATGCATCGCCGCACATTGCAGCGCAAGCTCGCCAAACGTCCGCCGCGAGCCTGATCGCGCGTGCCCCTCAGAACGCGTACGTCCACGTCGCGTTGAGCGTGCCGCGCCGGGTGAGCTGGTAGCCGTTCGCGTCCTCGCTCACCGGCTGCATCCATTCGATCGAAAGCTGGTTGCCCGTGAACGCGCCGCGAAGCGTGTAGAGGAGGCCGGCGCCCACGTCCCAGAAACGCCCGCCGTGATTCGCGGGATCGTCGAGCGGCGAGAGCCGGTAGTGCGTGCCGTTGAACGCGCCTCGAATCGCGCCCTGCCACGTGTACGCCGCGCGCAGGGTCGCCGACATCCCGGTGTCGGACGTGTACGCAATCCAGGCGGTCCCCTGTGCGACGTCGCCGAGCGCGTAACCCGACGCGTTCGCGTTCTCGAGGCGGAAGATGCCGCTTGCCTGAGCGCCCCACGACCACGGACCCGAGGCGCCGAGGTAGGTGATGCTCGGGTTGGCATCCCAGGTTCCGCTGCCAAGCTGCATGCCGTAGTGCTGGTAACCGGCTTCGATCTGGTGCGTGTCGCGATAGCGCAGTCCCACGTCGCCCGTCGGCGCCGTCACGCCGAGCGTCGCATGAACATGGGCACCGTCCGATTCCAACAGGCGCAACATCGCGTAGAGGCCGGTGTCGCCGATGCCTCCGCTCGCATGCGTGTGGCCGGTGTGATGCACGACCATCGACTGGACGTCGGGCGGCAATCCCGACTGCTCGGCGGACGTCAGGAGCGTGCGCGACTGCATCTCCATGCTCATGTACGTCGGCATCACCATGAGCGTGATCCAGTCTGACGGTGCATACATGAGCTCGAGCATCGTCATGCCCGAATTCATCCAGGAAGGCGCGGTGAGACAGGTATCCTCCCCGCATCCCTGGGCTTTTAGCTGCGCGTCGTCGACGCTCCGCGTGCCGTTGCGAAACGGGCCGGCCTGTCGGGTCGCGACGGCACGCAGGCCCGCCATCCACGTGCCCTCGCGATCGAGCATGTGGCCGAAGGTCACGCCCGCGGGCACGACCGCGGCGCCGTGGGCATGATGCCCGTGGGCGGCGTGATCTCCCGGGACGAGCGTGCTCGCGAAGTTCAGGTCGAACGTCAGCGAGGCGTTGAGGAGCCACCAGTTGAAGTCGGCGTACGATCCCTCGCCGCCGCCGCCCCACTTGAGGCTGCCCGAGTGCTGGAAGTACACGTACCCCAGCGACCCCGTCACGCCTCTGGCGAACTGCTTCGTCAGCGTGAACCCGCCGCCGAGCGTGCCGAACGCCGAGAGGCGGTAGTCGCTCGAGTAGTAGGCAGGCAGCTTCGAGATGTCGAAGGGAGCCGTCGTGACCTGGCCCGTGGCAGGATCGGTCCGGGCTGAATACTGGCCTTGCCTGGTCACGAGGTAAGGCACGTAGAAGTACGCGGCGCTTTGCGTGTAGTAGCGCGCCATCGGCGTCAACATCCATCCGTGGCCCAGCGGCTGCGCCCATTCGACCTCGAGCGTGTGCGCGCGGATGCTCCAGTCGTCGCTGAAGTAGGCGTAGGTGACGTGCAACGCGCCCTCGCCGGCCTCGAAGTACTGCGCGTAGCGCAGGTTTGCGGCCCATTGCTTGCGCAGGTCGGGCCGTTTCTCGAAGATCGCGCCGACGTTGACGTAAAGAGCATCGGGCGTGGGCGACAGGAATTGCAGCTCGGGATCGACGAACGCGACCTCCACGAGCTTGTATGGATTCGACAGGTAGCCGCGGCTGTTCGTGTAAGCCACGTTCGCCTGCATCTGCGCATCTCGCGACAGCACCTGCGTAAGCCCCGCCGTCGCCGACCAGTCGTAGCGCTTGCCGATCATCACCTTGCCGCCGCTGCCCGTGTCCGCGATGTGACTCGACGACGACGCGAAGTTGCAGCGGGCCGTTCCGCATGCATTGAAGATGTAGGGCGTGAGGTCGTGGTCGAGCGTAGCGTCGACGTCGCTCCAGGTGTACGCGATGCCCGCATTGACCGTCGTGAGCTTCTGGTTGAAGTCCCACTGGCCGCCGCCGCCGACGAAGCGCGAGAGGTAGTCGGGCTCGGAGGAGACGCCGCCGTTGACGTTCAATGCCGACTCGGCGAACGCCTGCCGCACGTTCGCGTCGATCTGTCGCCGAATCTCGCGTGACGCGCCAGCGATCGTGTGCACGAGCTGCGTGTCGGTTCCGCCGGTGAGATTGCCGAAGCCGTCCGTGCGCAGGGGGGCGCGCGTGCGCTTGTCGAGGTAAAGCGGGTTGTTCATCACGACATAGGGCGAGGCGCCGGAAACCGTGTCGGCCGCCCGCGAGCGATTGCCCCGCCACTCGCGTGGCGCGGTCGCGATCGGCGTTGCGCCGGACCACGTGTCCTGATGGAAGTTGACCGTGGTCGTCGTCCGGCCGGCAGTCGCGAGCCAGGTGCTCGCCTGCAGGCTGTCGGTCGACAGTGGTGCGAACTTGCTGGAGACGCCGAAGAGGTCGCGGCTCGACTCCTGATAGCGGCCGAACTGCAGGACCGCCGCGTTGTCCTGCGCGCTAGCCGCGGGAGCGGCTAGACCCGGGAGCGCGAGCGCCGCTGCCGTCAGCGTGCGCAGTGCATGACGATCCGCCGCCATCCCTAATAGCAGCCACATCCGCCTCCGGCGCCCGCGACGCCGCTCGCCGCGGCTTCGCGGCTGCTGTAGGCGTGCGCGCGCAGCGCGCTCTGGGCGGGGTCGAGGTCGAAAGCCATTTGCGGCTTTGCGAGGTTGCCGCGTTCCCACGCGGGAACGTTGGCGCAGCCGCTCATCGCCGTGAGGGTCGCGAGCGCCGCAAGCCTGACCAGGGCCCTGCAGAAGGTCACTGGTTCTGCCGGAACACGATGAGCGTGCCGGTGTGCAAACCGCCGCCGTTCTGTCCCGTCATGCAGTGAAACGACAACGTGTAGTTGACGAGACCGCTTCCAGCCTTCGAGACGAACACGTTGTAGACGCCGTCGCCGCCGTTCACGTACACGGGGGGACTCGACGCTACGTCGCCGGGCACCGTATCGACGGTCGTGGTGGCGGCTGCGGCGCGATGCATGACGACGGCCACCGGCGTTGCGGCGGGACCGCGGTGCTGCACCTGCGCGACTAGCGACCCCGGCGGACCGGAACCGTCGTCATTGCAGGTGACCTGGTAGTAGTCCGTGGCCGCGGCGCCATCACCGAGCGTGCCGTCCTGCGTGTGGGCGAGCGCGCCCGTGCATGCGAGCATCGCAACGCAGGACAGCAGCGATCGCACGAGCTCGATGGCGTTCGATCGCATTACGGCCAGACGCCCGGGATCGTCAGATTGGTCGTCACATCCGCCGCGGAGGGCGTGATCGTCACGTCGATGCCGGCACCGCACGACGGCGGCAGGGGATTGGTCGTGAGATTGCGATTGATGGTGAGCGTGGCGGGCGCGCCGATGCCATCGATGCCCTGCGCCTTGCCGGCCACGGCGAATGTGCTGCCATTGTCGGGGATCCAGAGATTGACCTTGCCCACTTTGACGCTGTCGGCCAGACCCGAGCCCACGATGCAGACGTCGGCGATGGCGATCTTCACCAGCAGTCGCTTGGCGCAGCTCGTCGCGACGAACTTCGGCGCGGCGAACTGGAAGGGCACGCGGCCGAGCGCATCGACGCCGAGCGATCCTTCGGTTGCGCTGAAACCCGTCATGTTGCCGAGCGCGTCACGCTTCACCTGCTGCGTGCGGAACACGCCCTTGTCCTGGATGGCGCGCACGAGCCCCGCGATCGTGCCCTGCTCGATGACGGCGGCAAGGCTCGCGACGGGCGAGCTGTCCGACGTCGACAAATCGGGCGTCACGCTGGGAAGTACGACGCTTTGCGCGATCACCGGCAGCTTCGCCCCGTCGGACGCCGTGCAGCCGTGGCCGATCTTGAGCGCGTTGTCCTCGGTGACACCCTCGGTGCCTTGCGAGCGGACGGTGGTGTGGGCGAGGACGCCCTGCGCGCAGAGCGCGGCGACGGCGAGAAGGGTGAGCCTTCGGATCATGCTGCGGTTCGACATCGTTGTCCTCTTCATAGCGGGGCACACATCACGACACTGTCCGGGCCGTCGCCCTCGACGGTCCAGCCGCGCGACGCCATCTGAGCGCGCGTAAGCTTGTCCGTCAGGTAGCGGTGGTTGGCATCCGCGCGGTTGCTGAACACGCGATAGATCTGCTTCGTGTTGGCGGGGCAGGCGCCGACGGTGGGCAGGAACATCTGCATGAACTGCGCGTCCTCGAGCACGAAGCTCGGGTTGTTCTGCCCGGTCTGCGTGCACTCGACCGTGCCGCGGCCGAAGAAGTGCGAGTCACCCCTGGCCGGCGGAATGTAGTAGCGGCACACCGGCGACGTGCCTGCCTGCCCGCCCGCATACGTGCGGAACTGGCGGCCGGTGCGTTGCCATCCGCGGATGACGCTACCGTCGTCGAGCTTCGCAATCTCGTCGGGCATCCACGTGATGAAGTAGTGGTCGAGGTTCGGGTTGTAGTACTCGACGACTTGCACGGACTGGCTCGCGGCCGTTGCGCCGAAGCCCCAGACCCCGCGGATCGCAAGATTGGCATCGACGTCTGCGGCCGACGGAGTGACGGTCACGTCGATGCCCGTGCCGCAAGCCCCGGGGAGAGGGTTGGTCGCAAGATCGCGGTTGACGATCAGCGTTGCGGGCGCGCCGATGCCATCGACGCCGGACGCCTTGCCGCCCGTCGCGTACTCCGACCCATTGTCAGGGATCCAGAGGTTGACCTTGCCTGCGGAGGTCGTCTCTCCCGCACCGAAGGAGCACACGTCCGCGATCGCGACCTTCACCAGCAGCCGAGCCGCGCAGCTCGTCGCGACGAACCTGGGCGCGGCGAACTGGAATGGGATCCGCCCGAGCAAGTCGGGCGAAAGCGATCCGTCCCACGCGGCGAAGCCCGTGCTATTGCCGAGGGAGTCGGTCTTGAGTTCCTGCGAGTTGAAGACGCTCGTATCCTCGACGAAACGGGCGAGGCCCGCGAGCGTGCCCGCCGTGATGACGGCGTCGAGCTTGGGGGATGCCGAGCCGTCCGACGTCGTGACGACCGGATTGCTGGTGGGAAAGACGACGCTTTGCGCGCGCACGGCGGTCGCGCTGCCGCCGGGAACTGCGCAGCCGTGGCCTATGCGCAACGCGTTGTCGGCGGTGACGCCCTCGGTGGCCTGCGAACGCACGGTGGTATGTGCGACCGAGAATGTGCCGACGAGGGCGAGCGCCACCGCGCAGGCCACTCGCAACGGGGTTGTCTTCATGTTCATGAGTGAGATCGACATGGCCGGGGCATCATAGCGGCGGACGAGCACTGTCGAGTGCGACAAATTGCCGCAGCCCGCGGCTTCGTCCTATCATTGCAGCCGCGCAACACTGCGCACCTATAAAACATACCCGGGGACTTGCATGGATATCGCAGCAATGTGGCAGACGGCGCAGCCCGCGCTGGTTGCATTCGGATTGAAGGTGCTGGGCGCGATCGCCGCCTACATCGTGGGCCGCATGCTCATTGGCGTCGCCTCCAACCTGGTCATCAGCCTGCTCGAGAAGCAGAAGGTCGAGCCGACGGTCATCCGCTACATCGGATCGTTCGTCACGGTCGCGTTGAACGTCATCCTGGTCGTCGCGATCCTCGGTTACTTCGGCGTGGAGACCACGTCCTTCGCGGCGTTGGTGGCCGGCCTCGGTGTGGCGATCGGCGCGGCCTGGGGCGGGCTTCTGTCCAACTTCGCTGCTGGCGCGTTCATCCTGATCCTGCGTCCCTTCAAGGTCGGCGATTACGTTCTCGCGGGCGACGTCGAGGGAACGGTCCGCATGATCGGCCTCTTCAGCACGGTCATCGACACGCCCGACAACGTGCAGACGATGGTCGGCAACGCGAAAGTGATGGCGGGCACCATCAAGAATTTCAGCAACAACCCCTACCGCCGCGTCGAGCTCCTCGCGCAGATCGATCACAGCGTCGACCCCAAGGACGCGATCGCGCGTCTCAAGGCCGTGCTCGCGAAAATCCCCAACGTGGAAACGTCGCCTGCGCCGGACGTGGAGATCCTCACTTTCAACGAGCGCGGGCCGGTCCTCGCAGTGCGCCCCTACTGCAACACGGCGCACTATTGGCAGGTGTACTTCGACACCAATCGCTCCATCCGCGATGCGTTCGGCGAGGCCGGCTATCCCGCGGCGGAGTCGCACGTGCACATGCGCACGCGTGCCGCGTAGCAATCCCGCGATGGAGCGTGCGTGACGCAGGATCAGCTCGACTGGCCCTTCTTCGATGAGGGCCATCGCGCGCTCGATCGCGAGGTGAGGTCGTGGCTCTCGGCACGGACCGCGCCCGATCACGGGGACGTCGACAACGCGTGCCGCGCCTGGGTGCTCGCACTCGGCCAGGCGGGATTCCTGCGCCTGTGCGTCCCTGCGGCGCACGGTGGCGCGTCACCCGCGATCGACTCGCGCTCGCTGTGCCTCGTGCGCGAGCGCCTCGCCGAGCACGACGGCCTCGCCGACTTCGCGTTCGCGATGCAGGGCCTGGGCAGCGGCGCCATTTCGCTCGAAGGCTCGGAAGCGCAGCGGAAGCTATGGCTGCCGCGCGTGGCCAAAGGCGAGGCCATCGCCGCGTTCGCCCTCTCGGAGCCCGACGCCGGGTCCGATGTCGCGGCGATTTCGATGCGCGCGCGTGCGTCCGGCGACGGCTACCGCCTCGAAGGCACCAAGACCTGGATCAGCAACGGCGGCATCGCCGATTTCTACTGCGTGTTCGCGCGCACGTCGGACGAGGGCGGGACCCGCGGCATCTCGTGCTTCCTCGTCCCTGCGGACACGCGCGGTCTCGTGGTGCGCGAACGCATCGACGTGATCGCGCCGCATCCGCTCGCGCGCCTCGAGTTCGACGGATGCGAGCTGGTCGCCGATGCGATGGTGGGCGCCAAGGGAAGCGGATTCAAGCTTGCGATGCGCACGCTCGACATCTTTCGCACGTCGGTGGCGGCCGCGGCCCTTGGCTTCGCGCGTCGCGCGCTCGCAGAGGCGGTGGCCTACTGCGGCACGAGGCCGATGTCGGGCGGCGTGCTCGGCGACCTGCCGACCGTGCGCGCGACGGTGGGTGAAATGGCGTCCACTGTCGATGCCGCGGCGTTGCTCACGTATCGCGCGGCGTGGCTGCGCGACGTCATGCAGCGGCCGACGACCGTCGAGGCCGCGATGGCCAAGATGATGGCGACGGAGGGCGCGCAACAGGTGATCGACGCCGCCGTGCAGCTGCACGGCGCGCGCGGCGTACAGCGGGGGTCGGTCGTCGAGAGGCTGTACCGCGAGATCCGCGCATTGCGCATCTACGAAGGCGCCACGGAAGTGCAGAAGCTGATTGTCGGTCGTGGCGCCCTGGGGGTCACGCGCACGTGACCCCCAGGCGATTACTCCGCTAGAGCGTCAGCGGCCTGCTGCGCTCGCTGTCTCGTGGCCTTCCGCTCGCTGCGTCGAGGCCCCAGGCGCGTTCGGCCCTGCGAAGGATGATGAGCTCGGCGTCGGTGTGCGTCCGGTCCGCGCTCGCGGCGCGCTGGCAGGCCGCGAGGACGCGGCGCGCGAGCATCGGATCGTCGATCTCGGCGAGGAGATCGTCGAGCGTCTCCGGGCCGATCTTGCATGCGCGGTCCCAGTGCATGTCGGCCGCGACCAGGAGGTCTTCGCAGACGCCTCGCATCACCTCGTGCCACTGCGCTTCGTCGACGTCGAGCTCGCGTCGCACGCGGCTGTCGCGCATGGCGTCGATCTCGCGCTTGTCGATATGGCCGTCGCAGATCATGGTGATCGCGAGGATGCGTGCGGCGGCTTCGGGGCTGTTGCGGGGATAGCTTCTCATCGATGAACTCCTCGGGGTCAGGCGGCGCGTCGCCGCGGGGGAAGGATCGGGGGCGGTGTGGCCTGGGTGCGGCGAACCGCGCGCGCCACGAGGCGCGCTGCGCGGGCCACCGCGATGTCGATGGCGTTGCGCCAGTCCGCGTCGAGTGCGGTGACGCGCACCTTGGGTCCGGCAAGCGTCTCGACCGACAGCTCGCAACGGGCGAGCGGGGCGGGCTCGGCCGCGACCGCGACGTGCGTGCGGGGTGCGAGCCATGCCATCCGGCGCAAGCCGAACCGCACCTTGCGGATCGCGGTCTCGTTCACCTCGTTGCGCGGATTTGCACAGATCACGTCCATGGCGTTGCTCCTTTCGGTGGGGGACGCCACGAATGGTAGGAGCGGCTATAGTTCGAAACAATCAGCTTGTCACGAACCCATTGTTCGAGAAAAAGGGAATGTTCATGAGCTTCAGCTATCGCCACCTCCACTACTTCTGGGTCGTCGGTCACGAGGGCGGCTTCGCGCGCGCGGCGGCAAGGCTGGGCGTAGCGGTGCAGACCGTGAGCGCGCAGGTGCACGCGCTGGAGGAGTCGCTCGGCCATGCCCTGCTGCGTCCCGCAGGACGCGGCGTTGCACTGACGGACGCGGGTGTGGCCGCGCTGCGCGTGGCGGACGAGATCTTCCAGCTGGGCGACACGTTGCCGGCGGCGGTGCGCGATGCCGGTCGCGGTCCTTCGCTTCGATTGCGCGTCGGCGTATCCGATGGCCTCGCCAAGCTGGTGGTGCATCACCTGCTCTCGCCGGTGCTGCACAAGGACTCCCACCTCACGTGCCACGAGGACGAATTCGAGCGCCTGCAAGCCGACCTCGCCCTGCGTCGCCTTGACGTGGTGCTTGCGGATCGCGCGCCCGCGCCCAATCCCAACCTCAAGCTGTTCAGCAGGAAGATCGGTGCGTCCGATGTCGCGTGGTTCGCGCCGCCGTCATTGCTCGCGAGCGCGAAGCGGGGCTTTCCTGCATCGCTCGCACGCGTGCCGGTGGTCCTGCCTACCGCGCACGCTGCAGTGCGGACGGCGATCGACCAGTGGTTCGCGTCGCGGTCGATCCAGCCGCGTGTCGTCGGGGAGTTCGAGGACAGTGCGCTGATGAAGACCTTCGCGGCGGCGGGGCTCGGCGTGTTTCCTGCGGCTGAGCTCGTGAGGCGCGACGTGGTCGCGCGCTACGGCGTGAAGCCGGTGGGTGCGTGCGACGGCGTGGTCGAGCAGTTCCATGCGATTGCGCCGGCGCGGCGGATCGCGCATCCGATGGTGTCGAAACTGCTAGGGGGAGAGTGAGACGAGCGGGCGACCCAGGGGAGGCGCGCGAGCGGTCAGGCGACCACGGCGCGGGGACGCGACTGCTTCAGCATCGCCTCCACGTCCCACGGCGTGAGGGGGCGTGCGAAGAGGTAGCCCTGGCCGCCGTCGCATCCCAACTCGAGCAGCTTTCGGCATTGCAGCTCGGTCTCGACGCCTTCCGCGACGATCTTCTTGCCCATTGCTCGTCCCATCGCGACGATGGCTCGCACGACTTCCTCGCCTTCGCTGCCGCGCGACATACGGGTGATGAACGAGCGGTCGATCTTGATCTCGCCGATGGGCAGGTCGCACATGCTCGAGAACGACGAGTAGCCGGTTCCGAAGTCGTCGATGCTGATGTGCAGCCCCGCATCGCGCAGGCGCCGGAGATTGGGGAGTGCCACGGAAAGACCGTCGATCAGCATGCTCTCGGTGACTTCGAGGGCGACCTGTTCTGGACGTACCTGCGTGCGGTGCACGATCTCCAGCACGCGGTCGACGAAATCGTTCTGCAGGAGTTGCGCGCCGGAGACGTTCACGTGCACCTGCAGGTGCGCGGAGGTGGACACCGATTTCTGCCACGCGCCAAGCTGCCTGCATGATTGCTCGAGCGCCCAGTCGCCGAGCGGAACGATGAGTCCGGACTCCTCTGCGACGCGGATGAAGCGCTCGGGCTCGACCGCGCCGCGCTCCGGATGCACCCAGCGGCTCAGGGCCTCGACCGCGATCATCTGGCGCGTGCGCAGGTCGAAGATCGGCTGGTAGGCGAGATAGAGCTGTTCCTGCTCGAGCGCGCGGCGCAGCGCGCTCTCGAGCCACAGCTGCGACGACACCTCGGCGTGCAGGGCGCTGTCGAACATCGCGTGCTGCGCGCGCCCTTGCGCCTTGGCACGGTACATGGCGATGTCCGCGTCGCGCATGATGTCCTCGGGCGAGTTGTACTGCGGTCCCCCCATCGTGATGCCGATGCTCACGCTGGTGGAGAGCTCGGCGGACCGTATGTGCACCGGCTCGGCGACGATGCCTTGCAGGCGGGTGGCCAGCGCAACGGCGTCTTCCTCGCGCATGTGCCGCGCGAGGATCGCGAACTCGTCGCCGCCGAGGCGCGCGATCACGTCCGTCGGACGCAGCTGAGCTGCGATGCGCTTGCCGAGCACGACGAGCAACTCGTCACCCGCGCGATGCCCGAGACTGTCGTTGACCGTCTTGAACCGGTCGCAGTCGAGGAAGAGC
This sequence comes from uncultured Alcaligenaceae bacterium, assembly GCA_964543615.1. GTDB lineage: Bacteria > Pseudomonadota > Gammaproteobacteria > Burkholderiales > Casimicrobiaceae > VBCG01. The sequence goes on from CAZIZD010000057.1 coordinate 14,302, forward strand.
ACGGCGAAGCGGAAGCGCGGATCCTTGCGCGTGGCCTTGATCGCGCCCTGCAGCTGCTCGAAGAAATAGGCGCGATTGGGAAGGTCGGTGAGGTCGTCGTGATGCGCGATGTGCTGCAGCCGGCTCTCCGCGATGCGGCGCGCCGTGATGTCCTGGACCTGGAAGATGAGGCAGGGCGCGTCCTCGTCGGTGACCGGGAAGAACGATGCGTGCAGCGCCACGGTGACGACGTCCCGGTCGGGGCGCGTGCAGCGGATCTCGAGGGCACACGTTGCCGTGGTGCCGCCGATGAGCTGGTTGAGCTCGCCGGCGAGAAGCGCATGGTCGTCACGATGCACGAACTCGCCGAAGTCGGCGCCTTGGAGGTCGCCGGCGGCACGGCCCAGAATCTCGCACAGGGCCGGGTTGGCCTGAAGGAGGCTCCTGTGCTGCGACACGAGTGCCATCCCGATGGCTGCGTGTGAAAAGGCCTTCTGGAAGCGGCTCTCGCTCTTCTGCAGTTCGGCGAGGTGGCGGGCGGACTCCGCGGCCTCCCGCTCGGCCGTCGCGATGCGCTGCTGTTGCGCGAGCTCGGTGTCCTCGATGTGGCGGAGGTAGAGGCGGTACGCCAGCGAAACGCCGCCGATGATGGGAAGCGCCGCGATGAGGAGTCCGATGCCGAGCGTCTGGTACCCCGCGAACAGGATGGCTGCAACGCCTGCGCAACCCAGCGTCACGAGCGCCATCCACCAGTACTCGCGCAGCACGGTCCAGGGCCGCAGCGGCAGGCCCTGGCGAAGGGTGATGAGCGACGACATGAGCAGCGTCTGCGCCGCAAAATAAGCAATGGCGAGCGGAAAGAGCAGGCACACCAGAACCAGGAAGGAGGGCGCACCCAGCGCCGCGGCCAACCATTCCGAGGTCAAGGAGAACACCGTTCCGCACGCGTACATGCCG
>CAZIZD010000058.1:0-14969 GCA_964543615.1 uncultured Alcaligenaceae bacterium
TATTGCGAAGTCACAGAGGTGCCGCGCCTCGCGGGGCTGCGCGAGTTGCACGCCGCCTCGGTGGTCAACGGCGGCGCCCGCCTGTTCGACGTGCTCGACGCGAACGTGCGCGCGAGCGGTGCCACCGTCTGGACGAACGCGGCGGCGCGCCGCCTCGTCGTCGAAGGCGGCGAGGTCGGCGGAGCGCTCGTCGAGCGCGATGGCGCGATGCAATGCGTGCGCGCGCGCAAGGCGGTCGTGCTCGCCTGCGGCGGATTCGAGGCCGCGGAGGACATGAAGCGGCAGTACTTCGAGGCCACGCCGGTGCTCGCGGGTTCGTTCCTCGGCAACACGGGCGACGGCATCGCCATGGCGCAGAAGGCGGGCGCCGCGCTCTGGCACATGTGGCACTACCACGGGCCTTACGGCATGAAGCATCCCGATCCCGCGTTCCCGTACGCGTTCTACATGAAGGCGTTGCCGATGTGGACGCCGGGCTCCGATGCGATGTCCACGCTCGGCGTGGCGGATGCGGCCGGACGCGACACGCTGCCGCGCATGGCGTGGATCGTCGTCGACCAGGACGGGCGCCGCTTCATGGACGAGTATCCGCCGTATCCCGGCGATACGGGATGCCGGCCGTTCGAGGTGTTCGACTTCCATCGCCAGCGCTTCCCGCGCATCCCCGCGTACCTCGTGTTCGACGAGGACGGGCGCAAGATGTATCCCCTCGGACGCCAGGCGATCAACGACCGCAAGTTCCGCTACGAATGGAGCGCGGACAACATGAAGGAAGTCGCGCTCGGCTTCTTCGAACGCGCGGACTCGGTCGCGGATCTCGCGCGCAGGATCGGCATCGACGCCGATGCGCTGCAGTCGACGGTGGCGCGCTGGAACGCCGCCGTCGGCGAAGGCGCGGACCGCGACTTCGGCCGGCGCCCCGAGACCATGGTGCCGCTGCGCACGCCGCCCTTCTACGCGGCCAAGGTCTATCCCGTCGTGATCAACACGCAAGGGGGGCCGCGCCACAACGAGTTCCAGCAGGTGGTCGACCCGTTCGATGCGCCGATCCCGCGCCTGTATGCCGCGGGGGAGCTCGGCAGCGTGTTCGGGCACGTCTACATGTCGGGCGGCAATCTCGCCGAGTGCATCGTCGGCGGCCGCGTCGCCGCGCGGCACGCCGCGACCCTGCCCGACGCGGCGCGGTAGGCTGCGCGTCACAGCGTCGTCGTTCCGCCGCCGTCGGCCTGCACGACGATGCCGTTGAGGTGCCGCGATGCGTCGCTCACCATGAACGCGATGATGTCCGCGATGTCGGCGGGCTCGCCCTTGCGCGCCGCCGTCTTCACGACCGGCGCGACGGTGACGTTCACCGCGGCGTTCGCCGCGGCGAGGCGATCGTAGCGATCGGATGCCACCGGGCCGGGTGCGACCGCGTTGGCGCGCACACCGTCCCCGGCATAGCGCAGCGCGATGCCCTTTGTGAGGAGATTCACCGCCGCGTTCGCGCTGCATCCGGGAAAGTGCGCGAACGTCGTGGGCTGGTGGCCGCCGCGTCCGGACACGTTGACGATGCGGCCGCCGCCCTGGCGCAGCATGAGGGGCAGCACGGCGCGCATCGTGCGCATGTAGCCCAGCTGCTTCGCCTGCAGCACGGCGAGCCACTGGTCGTCGGTGAGCTCGAGGAAGTCGCCGAAAGTGGTGATCGCCACCGAATTGACCAGGATGTCGACGCGGCCGCACTCGCGCTCGATGCGCGCGACGGCTTCATCCACCAGCGCGCGTTGCGCGATGTCGACGGGAATCGCGATCGGTGCGGGCGCCCCGGACTGCGCGATCTCGCTGGCCAGCTGCTCGAGCGCGGCCCCGTTGCGCGACGACAACACGATGCGCGCACCCGCGCCGGCCAGCACGCGCGCCGTCTGCGCGCCGATGGCGCCGCTCGCGCCGCAGATCCACGCCACTTGCCCGTCGAGGTGCCCCATGGCCGCTACGAACCCGCGAAATTGGCCTTGCGGCGGCCGACGACGTGCGACACGCCTTCGCGGAAGTGATCGGTGCCGATGCTCTGCGCAAGCTCGGAGTTGGCGAGCGCGAGCGCCTCGTCGAGACCGGTGAACTGCGCCTGCCAGATCTGGTGCTTCATCACGCGCACCGAGCGCGGCGACACCTTCTCGCCCAGGTCCCGCGCATAGCCCGATGCCACCGCCGCAAGCTCGGCGTCCGGCACCACGCTCGACACGAGGCCGATGGACTTCGCCTCGGCCGCGCCGATCTTGCGCGACGACAGGAGGAGGTCCATTGCGGCGCCCTGCCCGACGATGCGCGGCAGCACCCACGCGATGCCGTGCTCGGCGACGAGGCCCACGCGCGCGAACGCCGTGAGGAACACCGCCGACTCGCTTGCGATGCGCACGTCGCAATAGCACGCGAGAACGAGCCCGACACCTGCGCAAGGACCGTTGACCGCGGCGATGGTGGGCTTGGGCACCGCGGCGATGTACGAGAAGCGTGTGCGCAGCTCAGGCGGCGCGTGCGCGAGCCACGCCTCGTCCGGCTCGGGATTGACCTCGACCGGCTTGCCGGCGCTGCGCTGCACGAGACGGTCCATGTCGGCACCCGAGCAGAACCCGCGCCCCGCCCCCGTGAGCACGATCGAGCGCACCTCGGGATCGTCCACCGCGCAGGTGATGGCCGCGCGCACCTCGCGCTCGATCAGCGGGCCCCATGCATTGAGCTTTTCCGGACGATTGAGCGTAATCGTGGCGACGGTGCCGTCGACGGTGTACAGGATCTGCTCGTAGGCCATGGACTTCCTCCGTTGCGTCACGCGCTGCTGCGTACGGTCTTGACGCGCCGGCCGGCGCGCACGTTCTCGCCGCGCAGCGCTTCGTTCACCACGCGGGCGCGGCGCAGCGCCTGCGGGAAGGGAAGCTCGGTGACTTCCATGAAGAGGCGTTTCAATGCGGCGAGCGTATGCGGCTCGCGTTCGGCGAGCTCGCCCGCCATGCGCATCGCCGCGTCTTCGAGATCCGCGTCGTCGACGACCATCGTGACGAGGCCCAGCGCCGCGGCCGTCGCGGCATCGATGGGCGCGCCCGACGCAACGAGATGAAACGCCGCCTTGCGCCCGACCTGGCGGACGAGCATGGGCAGCACGAGCGCGGGCAGCACGTCGCGCCGCACTTCCGGATAGCCCAAGCGCGCCGAGCGCGCCGCGATGGCGATGTCGCTTGCCGCGACGAGGCCGCATCCGGCCCCGAACGCATAGCCGTGCACACCGCAGATCACCGGCTTGTCGACCTCGCGAAACGCCGACTGCAGGCGCGCGACGAGCGCGGCATGCGCCGCGATCGCAGCCTTGGTCGAGAGCGCTCGCACCTGGTCGAGATCGATGCCCGCGCAGAATGCGCGGCCTTCGCCCAGGACCACGATGGCGCGCACGTCGTCGTCTTTCTGCGCAGTCGCAAGCGCATCGAGCAGCGCATGGATCAAGGCATGGTCGAGCGCGTTGAGCTTCGCCGGACGCGACAGGCGCAACACGCAGACCCCGGGACGCCGCTCGACCGCGAGCACTCCCGGCGATGCTGCCGCCCGGGCGCGCTTCGCAGGCCTGGTCACGGATCGATCCGATGCTTGAACGCCGGCGCGGCGCTGCTCTTCGCCCGGCGCAGGGCGTCGATGATCACCGCGCGCGTCTCGGCGGGGTCGATGACGTCGTCGATGATCGCCATCTCCGCCGCCACGTAGGCTTTCGACGCGTCGTCGACGCGCTTCGTGATCTCCTCGCGCTTCGCCACCGGATCCTCGGCGCTCGCGATCTCGCGCCCGTACACGATCTCCACGCCCGCGGCCGGACCCATCACGTCGAAGCGCGCAGTGGGCCACGCGACGATGACGTCCGTGCCGGTGGCCTTGCCGCCCATCGCGAGATACGCAAGGCCGATGGCCTTGCGCACGACGATGGTGATCTTGGGCACCGTGGCGCCGATCACGACGTTGAGGCAGCGCGCCGCGAGCGACACCATGCGCTGCTTCTCGACATCGGGGCCCACGAGGAAGCCCGGGCAGTCGGTGAGGAACACGACGGGGATGTGGAACGCGTCGCAAATGTTGACGAACTTGCAGAGCTTGTTGCCCGCTTTCTCGTCCATCGCGCCCGCGAGATGCATGGGATTGTTGGCGAGCACGCCGACCACGCGGCCGCCGACGCGCGCCCAGCCCGCGATGAGATTGGGGCCGTAGCGCTCGCGATACGGGAATAGGCGCCCGCCGTCGACGATGCCCCGGATCACCTCGATCATCGGGTACACGCGGCGCTGGTTGTCGGGCACGATCTTGCGCAACGCCGCCTTGCCTTCCTCCGTATCCACGCGCGCCGCCTCTGGCTCCTTCGCCGGGGGCCACTCGAAGCTGTTCGACGGAAAGAACGAGAGGAACTCGCGGATGTTGCGCAGGCAATCGGCGTCGCTCTTCGCGACGAAGTCGACCTGCCCCGTCTCCACCGAGCTCTTCTGGGCGCCGCCCACCTGCTCGTTGGTCACGTCGAGCCCGACACCCACCTTGACCACCGGCGGCCCGGACATGCCGATGAATCCCGTGCCCTCGACGATGGTCACGTAATCGGACTGCATGGCGGTGAACGAGGGTCCGCCGAAGCACGCGCCCATGACCGCCGCGACCTGCGGCACCTTGCCCGACAGGAGGAAGTGATCGCGGAACCGGTAACCGATGCCGGCGGCCATCGCGCCGTTGTTCTCCTGGAAGCGCCCTGCCCCCGCTTCCATGAGGACGATGAGGGGCCGCTGGTGGCGCAGCGCAAGCTCGCGGATGCGCGAGCTCTTCCCTTCCGCCGTCCGGCCGCGCGTGCCCGCGACCACCGAAGCGTCTTCCGACATCACGTAGACGGGCCGGCCGTCGATGGTGCCTGCGCCGGCGACGAGACCGTCGGCCGGGGTCTTCTCGCGCAGCGCGGGGTGCTGGCTTCGCGCGAGCATGCCGATCTCCTCGAAAGAGCCGGGATCGAGCAGCGCGTCCACCCGCTGTCGCGCGTTGAGCCGGCCGCTCGCGGCAATCCGTTCGAGCGCGGCCGGCGTGCCCATCGCGAGCGCCCGCGCGCGCCGTTCCGCGAGCTCGTTCAGTGTCGGCTCATCCATTGGGGAACACGCGGGGGTGCTGCGAAGCAGCGCCCCGACTCCTCCGAGACAATTTTATTAGCTTGTCCTACAAGCGATGGGTACAATGATAGGATCACATCGATCCGTTTGCCAAGCTTCGTCAAGGACCCGCGACCCGTGCCCTCCGTCGAAATCCGCTCCATCATCACCGGCACCGTGTGGAAGGTCGAGGCGCCGCCCGGAACGAAGATCGCCGCGGGTGACGCCATCGTCATCGTCGAGTCGATGAAGATGGAAGTGCCCATCATGTCCGACGATGCCGGCACCGTCGTTGACGTGCAGGTGGCCGAAGGCGACCCCGTGTCCGAAGGCCAGGTCGTGGCCGTCGTCGAGATCTGAGGCTCCTTCCCGGCTAGATCACCGTCGCGTTGAGCGGCGGGCTCGTGCGCATGATCGACACGAGCGTCTCGATCGCGCTCCGCAGTACGTCGTCGTCCACCTTGGGGCACATGCGCAGGCGCACCGCGCGCGGCGCGGCGCTCCTGTCGACCGCGAAGTGCGCCGACGACACGATCGAGATGCCGAGGCGCTTGGCCTCGGCGACGAACTCGCCCGACTCCCATCCGGGAGAGAGCCCCAGCCACACGAACGAGGCCGACGGATCGGACTGCACGTCGAGCCCGGCGAGCAAGCCGGCCACGAGCTTGCGCCGGCGCGCGAGCGCGGCGCGCGTCTTCTTCGCGATGTCGTCGGCCACGCCTTCGTTGATGAAGTCGGTGACGATCTGCGCCATCAGCGGGGAAACGGCGAGCGACATCGCCTGGAACGCTGCGGACAGGCGCGGATAGAGGTGGCGTGAGCAGGCCACGTAGCCGAGCCGCAGCGTGGGGCTCACGCACTTCGACACGCTCGTGAGATAGCACGACTGCTCAGGCAGCAGCGAGGACAGAGCCGGAGGACGATCGGGGCCCGACAGCACGCTCGCGCCCGCGTCGTCCTCGATCAGGGTGAGGCCGCGCTTGCGCACGATCTCCGCGATCTCGCGCCGGCGCGCGAGCGGCATCGTCACGGTGGTGGGATTGTGCAGCGTGGGCTGCAGGTAGAGCACCCGGGCGCCCGTGCGCCCGCACGCGGCGTCCAGCGCCTTCGGGACGACACCGTCGCGGTCCATGGCCACGCCGTGCAGCTGCATGCCGAGGAGACCCGCGATCGCCCGCATGCCCGAGTAGGTCACCGATTCCGTGAGCACCACGTCGCCGGCGCGGGACAGCGACGACAGCGCCACGGTGATGCCCTGCTGCGCGCCGTTGACGAGCATCACCTGCTCCGGCGGCACGCGGTACCCCGCGCGCGCGATCCACGTCGCGCCCGCGATGCGATGCGTGAGGAATCCATTGTCGGGTGCGTACGCGTTGACGTGACGGTGGAACTCGTCCGCGGATCGGACAATCGATCTCGCGATCACTTCGCCCAGGCCCGGCACGAGCGAGCGGTAGCACACGAGGTCGATGCTGTCGCGTTCCGCCATGCGCGGCATGACGCCGATCTCGCTCGCATCGGCGCCTTCGGTGGCGCAGACGAAGGTGCCGCGCCCGACCTCGCCGGTGACGAGGCGACGGCTCTTGGCGAGCGCATAGGCGCGTCCGACGGTCCCCACGGTGACGCCCAGGCGTCCGGCGAGATCGCGTTGCGGCGGCAGCTGCGCGCCCGGCGGCAGCTCGCCGCTGTCGATCGCGCTCGCGATGGCGCCGGCGAGCGCGAGATAGCGCGGCCCGTCGGCGGATGCGAGCTTTGGTGTCCACTCGTTGTCGTCGGATCGCAACTGTCCCCCCTCGCCCGGTGCGCGATTGTACGCAGGATGCATGCCCCCGCCAACGCGGCGCGCAGCGCGGGTCGCGGCCGGGCGCGCGGGTCTCATTCGATCGTCGCCGGCCGCGGAGAATCGGGCCGCGCCTCGGGCGTGAAGCTGAAGAGCAGCGCCGCGCCCACGTAGAGCGCCGCCATCGCCGCGAAGACCATGCGATAGCCCGTCACCGACGCGCCGCCGTCGGCGGCGGGAAACGCGGCCATGATGAGTCCGGTGAAGTTCTGCACCACCACGAAACCCACGATGCACGTCATGTTGAGCGTCGACATCACGCGCCCCGAGAACTGCTGCGGATAGAACGCGAGCGCGTGCGAGATGGACACGACGAAGAAGGGCGCGATCACGGAGAGCACGCAGAAGGCGAGCGCGCTCTGCCACGCCGACGCATAGGCATGCGCCGCCACCAGCGCGAACAGCGCGGCGATGCATAGCATGGCCGCGAGGATGATGGGCCGCCTGCGATTGAGCCGCCGCTCAAGCGGCCCGAATCCCATGTAGCCCAGGTTCATGCCGAGCGCCATGACGAACAGGATCTGGCTGCGCGGCAAGGCCTCGAGATGATGGACGTCGTCGAAGAACGGTCCCGCCCACAGCCCGAGCAGGATCTGCTGCGGCGCGTAGAGCACGAGGCCGACGAGCAGGATCGGCCAGATGCGCCGGTTGCGGAAGATGGTCGCCCACTCGGCAAGCATGGGTCGCAATCCGCTTGCGTGCGTGACCGGCGGCCGCGTCGAACCTGGCGGCTCGTCGCGCACGACGAGCCAGGTGAGTGCCGCCCCCACCAGCGTGACGCCCGCGAGCCACACGAACGTCTCGCGCCAGCCGATGGTCTCGATGGCGTAAGCAAGCGGCGTGGTGGCGAGCAGGCTGCCCATGCCGCCGATGAACAGGAAGCGTCCGGACATCGTGGTGAAGCGCTCGGGCGCCACCCACCGCGTCGTCAGCACGAACGATCCCATCACCGTGGCGGCAAAGCCGCAGCCGGTGATCAGGCGTCCGAGCCCGAGCGTGAGGCCCTCCGTGGCGGCCGCGAACACGAACGTTCCGATCGCACCGACCAGCGCAAAGCACGGAATCACCGCGCGCGGTCCGTAGCGGTCGATGAGGATGCCCACCGGGATCTGGCTCAGCCCCTGCGCGAGGAAGAGCGCGCTCACGATGCCCGCGAGCTCCGCCATGCTCGCGTCGACCGAGGCCGCGAGCGCCGGAAGCATGACCGCGCCGGCGCTGCGGTGGACCTGGCCGATGACGAGCAGGATGCTGAGCACCGCCCCGATGGCGAAGAAGCCGCGGACGCGCGCGTCTTGGGAACGTTGCGCACCGGGCGCGGGCAAGGGCGCGGCCCCCGTCGCGGGCGGCGGCGTGCCTTCGACGCGAGGCATTGTCAGGCTGCCATGGGTGACAGGATCGGGATATTGAACCAATTCGAATAGTGACATTTCAGCACGATTGTGGTGAGATTGCCATTCGGCAGAAGAGACGAGCGTCCGTGCCGCGCTGCGAGGAGGACATTCCATGAATCAACGTTTCAAAGGCCGCGTCGCCCTGGTCACCGGCGGCGCACGGGGCATCGGGCGCGCTGTCGCCGAACGGTTCGCCGAGGACGGCGCCACCGTGGTCGTATGCGACCTCGACAAGGCCGCGGTCGACGATGCCGCGCGAGGCATCGCGGACCAGTACAAGGGAACCGTGCTGGGCTTCGCCTGCGACGTGAGCAACCGTGCGCAGGTCGAGTCGATGATGGAGGCGGTGGCGGGCCAGGCCGGGCGCCTCGACATCCTCGTGAACAACGCGGGCGTCACCCGCGACAATCTCATCCACAAGATGACGGACGACGACTGGGACGGCGTCATGGCCGTCCATCTTCGCGGCACGTTCCTCTGCTCGCAGGCCGCGCAGAAGATCATGCAGAAGAACCAGTACGGCCGCATCGTCAACATCTCGTCGACGTCGGCCCTCGGCAATCGCGGACAGGTCAACTACTCGGCGGCCAAGGCGGGCCTGCAGGGCTTCACCCGCACGCTCGCGCTGGAGCTCGGCCGCTTCGGCATCACCGTCAATGCGGTCGCCCCTGGATTCATCGACACCGAGATGACGCGCAAGAGCGCCGAGCGCCGCGGCCTCGACCCGGAGGAATACAAGGCGGAGCGCGCCAAGGCCATTCCGGTCCAGCGCGTCGGCGTGCCGCGCGACGTCGCCAACCTCGTCTGCTTCCTCGCGAGCGACGAAGCGTCGTTCGTGAGCGGGCAGATCGTCTACGTGAGCGGCGGACCCGAGACGCGTCGCTGATGCTCGAACAGTCACTGCGCTCGTCGGAGGCCGACGACGCCTTTCGCATGGAGGTGCGCACGTTCCTGGCGGAACGGCTGCCCGCGTCCGTGCGCGACAAGGTGCGCGACGGGCGTCCCCTCGAGAAGGCTGAACTTCACGCCTGGCATCTCACGCTGCGCGAGCGCGGATGGATCGCGCCCAACTGGCCGCGGGAGCACGGCGGAACGGGATGGGGCGCGATGCGCCGCTGGATCTTCGAGGAGGAGTACCACACGCAGTACTGCCCGCCCGTGCATCTGTTCAACTTCAAGATGCTGGGACCGATCCTCATCCGCTTCGGCACCGACGCGCAGCGCGCACGCTACCTGCCGCGCATCCTGGCCTCGGAGGACTGGTGGTGCCAGGGCTACTCCGAGCCCGGCTCCGGCTCCGATCTCGCGTCCCTGCAGACGCGCGCCGTGCGCGACGGCGACCGCTACGTCGTCAACGGCAGCAAGATCTGGACGTCGTTCGCGCAGTGGGCCAACCGCATCTTCTGCCTCGTGCGCACGGCCACCGACGTCAAGCAGCAGTCGGGCATCTCGTTCCTGCTGATCGACATGAAGAGCCCGGGCGTGACCGTGCGCCCGATCATCTCGATCGACGGCCGTCACCACTTCAACCAGGTGTTCTTCGACAACGTGAGCGTGCCGCTCGAGGACCGCATCGGCGAGGAGAACGACGGCTGGCGCATCGCCAAGTCGCTGCTGCAGTTCGAGCGCGTCAACGCGTCGCGCTACGGCGAGACGCTCGGCCGGCTGAAGCGCTTGAAGGAGATCGCGGCGCAGACGCCCACGGCGGGCGGCATGCTTCTCGACCAGGACTGGTTCCGGCGCAAGGTGGTGGACCTCGAGGTCCGCCTGATGGCCATCCAGCAGACGGCGCTCCTGTTCCTCGCGCGGGTCGAGGCCGGCGAGACCATCGGCGCGGAATCGTCGATGTTGAAGCTGCGCGGCAGCCAGGCGCTGCAGCGTGCGCACGAGCTCCTGCAGCAGGCCGTCGGCCTGTCGGGCCTGCCGTTCGCGTACGAGTCGGACGCCGACCAGCTCGATTCGATCGAGCCGTTCTACGCCACCGCCATGCCGCCGCAGCGTTTCTTCGGCCGCGGCTACACCATCGCCGCCGGCTCGAGCGAGATCCAGCGCAACATCCTCGCGCACGCGGTACTCGGGCTCACCGACAAATGAAGCTGCCCGGACTGACCAGCGAGCAGCAGATGCTCTCCGACAGCGCCGCGAAATTCCTGGCGCGCGAATGGGGCGACGGGTCGGAGCTTCGCCGCACGCAGGGCGCCTATGCCACGCCCGCGCACTGGAAGGCCATGGCGGAACTGGGCTGGCTCGGCGTGGGACTGCCCGAGGACTGCGGCGGCACGGGCGGCCCGGTCGAGACCATGCTCCTCATGGAACGCTTCGGCGCGTCGCTCTTCGCTTCGCCGTTCCTCTCGTCGGTCGTGCTCTGCGGTCGCATGATCGCGCAGGGCACGCAGGGCGCGCGCCGGCGCGATCTGGTCGACGGCGTCGTCGGGGGCACGCAGCGCCTTGCGTTCGCCGGCTACGAAGGCGGCCGCACACCGCTGCATTCTGTTGCCACCACCGCCACGCGCGCGGGCGACGGCTACGTCCTGCGCGGACGGAAGATCGTCGTCCTCGACGGCGCGGACGCGGACGCGCTGGTCGTGCTCGCGCGCACGTCGGGCGCGCAGGCGGGCAAGGACGGCCTCACGCTGTTCCTCGTTCCCGCATCGGCGCCGGGCCTCGCGCGGCGCGCCTTCACGACCTACGACGGGCGGCGCGCCGCCGACGTGCGCTTCGACGACGTGCGCGTTGCGGCCAACGCCGCGATCGGCCGGCAAGATGGCGCATGGCCCCTCGCGCAGGACGCGATCGACCACGCCATCGTCGCGGTGTGCGCGGAGGCACAGGGCGCGATGGACGCGGCGGTAGCGCTCACCCTCGATTACCTCAAGACACGGCGGCAGTTCGGCCGCGCGATCGGCACGTTCCAGGCCCTGCAGCACCGCATCGTCGACGCCTGGGTGGCGTCCGAGGAATCGCGCTCGATGGTGGTCGCCGCAAGCGTTGCCCTCGACGGGCCCGAGGCAAGGCGCCGCCGCCTGGTCCACGCCGCCAAGATCTTCGTCGGCAACGCCGCGAGGCTCGTCGCCGAGGAGTGCGTTCAGATGCACGGCGGCGTCGGCATAGCGGACGAGTTCGTCATCGGTCATTACTTCAAGCGCCTGCTTGCCATCGACGCGCTCTTCGGCGACGCCGACGAGCACGCGGGCGCTTTCCCGCTCAACTGACGCGCCGGCAGGCGCAGCATCCCGCGAAGGCAAGGAGGAGAGGTCACCATGCGCAGTCCCGAGGAAGTTCTTGCAAGCGAAGAGATCCAGACGCTCGCCGAGCGCGCGCTGAAGGAGTTCCAGCCGCGCGGCCGCAAGTACGACGAGACGTACTCCATGCCGATGGAGAACCTGCAGACGCTGTTCGAGGGGGGCTGGCTCACGGCCACCGCGCCCAAGGAGTGGGGCGGCAAGGGCAGCAGCCTCGACACCGACGACCCGTCGGGCTACCTGCAGATGATCCGCGTCGTGGCGCGCGCCTGCAGCGGCACTGCGCACTGCGCGCAGCTGCAGAACCACACGACGTGGCTTCTCGCGGCACTCGCCACACCCGATCAGCGCGAGCGTTACATCGACCCGATGTTCAAGCGGCCGTTCCTGTGCGCATCGGTGGGCAGCGAAGCCAAGCGCCGGCACATGTACATGATGAACACGACGGCCAAGCGCGTGGAAGGCGGCTGGCGCATCAACGGCGAGAAGAACTACGCGACCAACGGACCGGCAATGAGCTTTGCCGTCATCTTCGCCGCGATCGAGGGCGTGAAGGATTACCTCGACAACCACCTCATGGTGCTGATCGAGCCCGACATGGAGGGGGTGAGCGTCGACAACACGTGGTACCGCCCCAACGGCATGCGCTGCGCGCCGAGCCCGATCATCACGCTCAACAACGTGTTCATCCCGGACAAGAACGTCATCTCGACGCCGGGCGCCTATCCGCGCGGCCGCTGGCAGGGCAAGTACCACCTCGGCTTCGCGGCCAACTACCTCGGCACGACCGAGGGCATGTACAACTGGTACCTGGGATACGTCAAGGAACGCGGCAAGTCGAAGGACCCAATCATCCAGATGCGCACCGGCGAGATGAAGATCGCGATCGACGCCGCCGAATCGCTCTTCCACGACGCCATCCGCGCATGGCGGACGCGTCCCGTGGTCGAGGCCGAGCTCATCTCGATGGCGGCCAAGTCGCAGGCCGCGCACGTCGCGTTCGACCTGTCGCACAAGATCGTCCACGCCTCGGGCTCGACCGCCATGTTCGACGAGTTCCCGCTGAGCCGCTACGTGCGCGACCTCGAGACGCACGTGCTGCACGCCGGGCACGACCGCACGGCGCAGATCATCGGCCAGGCCCAGCTCGGGGAGACGTTCGACTCGACACTGCAGCGATAGCCCGCGCCCGCCTCGACCGTGCCGGCGTGCCACCGGCACGGAAGGCGGGCCCCACCGGCCGTACGGCCGTTGCAAGGAGGAAATGTCATGCGCTTGCTTCGCAATGCCCTGCTCCTCGTGCTGTTCCCCCTTTCCGCGGCCCTCGCGGCCGACAAGCCCGCGGTCGACAAGGACACGATCGTGGTGGCCATCGACAAGGAGGTCCGCAGCCTCGATGCGCAGGTGACCTCCACCGGCGACTCGATGCTGTACGGCCTGTCGATGTTCGACACGCTGTACGGCTTCGACACCAAGGGCAACCTCGTCCCGCGCATGGCCACCGACGTGAAGATCTCCGACGGCGGCAAGACGTACACCTTCACGCTGCGCCCCAACGTCAAGTTCCACAACGGCGCAACCGTCACGCCCGCGGACGTCAAGTACTCGATGGAGCGCATCATCGAGCCGTCCACCAAGAGCACCCGGCGCGTGTACTTCGCGCCGGTCGTCGAGAGCGTCGAAGCGTCGGGCAAGGACACCGTCGTGATGAAGCTCAAGGAGCCCGACGGCGCCTTCCTCAACAAGGTCGCGGGGTTCCTCTACATCGTCCCCAAGGCCTACACCGAGGCCCTGCCCACGCCGGAGGACTTTTCCAAGGCGCCGATCGGGACGGGACCGTGGAAACTCAAGGCGCACAACATCGGCCGCACGCTGGAGCTCGAGCGCTTCGACGACTTCTGGGGCGAGAAGCCCAAGGTCAAGAACCTCGTGCTCAAGATGATCATCGAGCCCGCCACCCGCGTGAACGCGCTCGTCACGGGTGAGGTCGACGTCGCGATGGTGCTCCCGTACCAGGACGTCGCGCGCCTGCGCAAGGTGCCCGACCTCGACGTGATCCCCAATCCGAACGGCGGGCCGCTCTACGTGAGGCTCTACTCCAACGACCCCTCGATTCCGACCTACAAGCGCGAGGTGCGCCAGGCGCTGCAGTACGCCATCGACACCAATGCGATCATCAAGAACATCTTCGCGGGCATCGGCGCGCCGATGGGCTCCTACATCTCGGCCTCGTATCCGTACGGCAGCGATCCCAAGCTCAAGCCCTATCCGTACGATCCCAAGAAGGCCAAGGAGTTGCTCGCCAAGGCGGGCTACCCCAACGGCTTCAACTTCAAGATCTACGCGGGCAGCGACCAGCCGAAGGAGGCGTCCGAGGCGCTCGTCGCGTACTGGAGCCAGATCGGCGTCAAGACGGAGCTCGTGCGCATGGACTACGCCGCATGGAGCCGCCTCAACAATACCCACAAGAACAGCCCGGCGGCGATCGCGCAGTTCAGCAACGCGATCTACGATCCGGTGCATCCGGTGGCGGGCTCGTTTGCCAAGGAGGGCACCTGGTCCGACTACTACAACCCGGAAGTCGAGGCATTGCTCACGCAGGCCAACTCGACCATCGGCGCCGAGGCGCGCGGCGAGCTCTTCCGCAAGATCGGGCGCATCCTGCACGACGATGCCGCCACACTCCTCATCACGGAGCTCTACAACGTCTACGGCAAGAAGAAGAGCGTGGCGTGGGCGCCGCAGGAAGGCATCGCGCTCTTCAACTTCCGCACGGTGGGCTGGAAGTAGGGGCGGCGATGGAGCGAGGCTAAGGCGTGGATTTCGCGATCTCTTCCGACGAAGCGGCTCTCGTCGCCGGCGCCGAACGCGCGTGCCGCGAGCATCTCGCGCCGCTCGCGGCCAAGGCCCGTGAGACCGGCGATCTCGCCCCGTTGCGCAAGGCCATGGCGGCGCAGGGCCTGCTCGGGCTCAACCTGCCCCCGCAATACGGCGGCGTGGGGTTGTCGCTGCTCACTACGCTCCTCGTCCTGCGCACGGTGCAGTCGGTCGACAGCACGCTCGGAGGACTGAGCCATCGCACGTCGACCGGCGCGGTGGGTGCGATCCTGCACCTCGGCACCGACTGGCAGAAGGAGCACTTCGTGGCGCGCGTGGCGCGCGGCGAGATCGGCATCTCGATCGGCATCAGCGAGCCCGACGCCGGGTCCGCAGCGACATCGCTCAAGACCACGGCGCGCATCGACGGCGACAACGTCCGCATCAACGGCCAGAAGTGCTTCATCACCGCCGCCAAGGACAACCACTACACGGTCGTCTACTGCCGCTTCGGCACGACGGGCAAGGCAGGCGACATCGGGGC
>CAZIZD010000059.1:0-1816 GCA_964543615.1 uncultured Alcaligenaceae bacterium
CGCGCAGGAGGTCGATGGTCTCGCCGTGGGGGAACGAAAGTGCGGGGCACTCAAGCATTGGCCACTCCTATGCCTTCCAGGCAGTGAACGGGTGAACAGGTCAACGGGTGCAACGCGAAGCCACCGCCGGTGGCATGTCGCTTCACCCGTTCACCCGTTCACTCGTTCACCGAATTCATCATTCGTTCACCGTCTGACTTGCCATGCATCACCATCAGCGTCTGCTGCATGATCGCGACCAGCGTGCGCTTTCCGCCGTCCTCGGCGTGCACCTCGCCGCGTGTGATGGCGAGGCTGCGGCCGGGCTTGACGACGAAGCCTTCGGCGACGATGCGATCGCCCTTGGCGGGTGCGAGCAGGTTGAGCTTGAACTCGACGGTGAGCACGGACGCGTCCTCGGGAAACAGCGTGAAGCCGGCGTATCCGCCCGCGCTGTCGACCACCGTGCTCACGATGCCGGCGTGCACGAAGCCGTGCTGCTGCGACAGCTCGGGCCGGGGCGTGATCTCGATGGCGCAGTAACCGGGGGCCACGTCGGCGATGCGCGCGCCGATGAGGCGCATCGCGCCCTGGCGCGCGAAGGACTCGCGCACACGCGCCTCGTAGCCGGCGAACGCCGGGATGAAAACGGAGGTCATCGGCGCCGCCCCGGGGCTTGTCGATCGGCCGGACATGCTATCTTACGTTTACGTAAACGTCAATTTGAACGGTCCGCGGTCCGGAGCGGTCCGGGGGCGGCGACCGCTCCGCTCCCTTCGCCTTCCCCGCCGGCCCTGGCCCGCCTCGCCTGTTCCTTGAGGCGGCGCCTGCAGTCGCGCTCCACGCCCTCGATCTCGGCCAGCACTGCATCGATGTCCTCCTTCTGCTGCAGGAGCCGCGCGCGGCGCTCGGCCAGCATGTCGATGAACTTCGACAGCTGCGCCTGCTCGTTGCGCGCGACCTCGTACAGGTCGAGCAGCTCGCGGATCTCAATGAGGGCGAACCCCAACCGCTTGCCGCGCAGGATGAGCTTGAGCCTCACGCGCTCGCGCTCCCGGTACACGCGCGAGCGGCCGCGCCGCTCGGGCGCGATCATGCCCTGGTCCTCGTAGAAGCGGATGGCGCGCGTGGTGAGCGCGAACTCGTGCGCGAGGTCGGAAATCGTGTACGTGCGTTCGACGGCAGGCGTGGCGGAGCGCGTCATTCGAGGGTTGCCATGCGAGACCCGGAGAGGGCTCGAAGCCGCGGCACGATACCATATCGAAACCCGCCCCCATGCTCGCCACGTCCGCACCCGATCCCGCCGCGCTCGACTTCCCGTTTGCCGCACCTCCGGCGCCGGGAACCGCGTGCGTCGTCGCGCCCGGCATCCGCTGGATCCGCATGCCGTTGCCCTTCGCGCTCGACCACATCAACCTGTGGCTGCTCGAGGACCGCGAGGGCACGACGCTCGTCGACACGGGCATCGCCGACGACGTCACGCGCTCGCTCTGGGAGCATCACTTCGCGCATACGCTCGAAGGCCGGCCGATCGCGCGCGTCCTCGCCACGCATTGCCACCCTGACCATCTCGGCAACGCCGCGTGGATCGCGGAACGCTTCGATTGCGGCGTGACGATGACCCACGGCGAGTTCCTCACTGCGCACGCCAACATCGACGAGCGCGGCGCGCACGCGCCGGCCGACACGCGCGAGCTCTTCCGCATGCACGGCATGACGGACGAGGATCTTCGGGTCGAAGCCGCGCGCGGCAACCGGTATCGGCAGGGCGTGCCCGTCGCGCCCTCGCATTACGTCCGCATCCAGCACGGCGACCGCATCCACGCGGCGGGCCAGT
>CAZIZD010000059.1:1826-14911 GCA_964543615.1 uncultured Alcaligenaceae bacterium
GTCCTGGCGCGTCGTCTCGGGATACGGCCACTCGCCCGAGCATGCGTCCCTGTTCGCGGAAGCGCACGACGTTTTCATCGCCGGCGACATGCTGCTTCCGAGGATCAGCACCAACGTCTCGGTGTGGGCCTACGAGCCCGAAGGCGATCCGCTCGGGCGGTTTCTCGCGTCCCTCGAGAGCTTCGAGAGCCTTCCGCGAAGCACGCTCGTCCTTCCTTCGCACGGACTGCCCTTCCGCGGCGTTCACGTGCGCGTCGCGCAACTGCGCGCGCACCACGCGGCGCGGCTCGAGGAACTGATGGCGGCGATGACCGCCACCGGGGCGCCCGTCACCGCCGCGGATGTCGTGCCGGTGCTGTTTCGCCGAGAGCTCGACGTGCAGCAGCGATTCTTCGCCATGGGCGAGGCGATCGCGCATCTCCATCATTTGTGGCGCCGGGGACGCGTCGCGCGCACGCGCGACGCCGCCGGCCGCTACCGCTTCGCACTCCAATAGAAGGCAACAGGGAGAACCCGCCATGGCCACACCCGCCGCCGAACCCAGGAAGCCCGCGATCGATCCGGTCAAGCTCGCGGAATCGCTCGCCTCCGCCGCCGAGAAGAGCGCGAAGGTGATGGGCGACTTCGCCGCGCGCAACAAGACGATGCCCGCCGACGAGCTCGGGCTCGGCAAGGTGTTCATGGAGGTCGCGGCGCAGATGCTCGCCAATCCCGCGCGCCTCGCCGAGTCCCACATGAACCTGTGGTGGGACTACATGAACCTGTGGCAGACCTCGATGCTGCGCATGATGGGAGGCAACGCGTTGCCGGTCGCGGTGCCGGCCCAGGGCGACAAGCGGTTCAAGCACGAGGACTGGCACGAGCACTTCCTGTTCGACTATATCAAGCAGAGCTACCTCATCGCCGCGCGCTGGCTCCACGGCGAGGTCGCGAAGGTCGACGGGCTCGACGAGCACACCAAGAAGAAGGTCGACTTCTTCACGCGCCAGTACATCGACGCGCTCGCGCCGTCGAACTTCGCGCTCACCAATCCCGAGGTCTTCCGCGAGACCGTCGCCTCCGGCGGACAGAATCTCGTAAAGGGGCTCAACAACCTGCTGGACGACATCGAGCGCGGCGGCGGGCAGCTGCGCATCTCGATGACCGACGCCAAGGCGTTCGAGCTCGGCGTCAACATCGCCACGACCCCCGGCAAGGTCGTGTTCCAGAACGAGCTCATGCAGCTCATCCAGTACGAGCCGGCGACCAAGAAGGCGTGGAAGCGCCCGCTGCTCGTGATCCCGCCGTGGATCAACAAGTACTACATCCTCGACCTGCGCGAGAAGAACTCCTTCCTGCGCTGGGCCGTGAGCGAGGGCATGACCACGTTCGTGATCTCGTGGGTCAATCCCGACGAGAAGCTCGCGCACAAGAACTTCGAGGACTACCTCGTGGAAGGTCCGCTGGCGGCCCTCGACGCGATCGAGAAGGCCACCGGCGAGCCCGACGCCAACGTCATCGGCTATTGCCTGGGCGGAACGCTGCTCGCGGCCGCGCTCGGCCACCTCGCCGCGAAGAAGCAGAAGAGGATCGCGAGCGCCACCTTCATGACCTCGCTCGTGGACTTCACCGCGGCGGGCGAGCTCGAAGTGTTCATCGACGAGGAGCAGGTCACCTCGCTCGAGCGCAAGATGAACGAGCGCGGCTACCTCGAAGGCAGCGAGATGGCGAGCACGTTCAACATGCTGCGCGCCAACGACCTCATCTGGTCGTTCGTGATCAACAACTACCTACTCGGGCGCGACCCGTTCCCGTTCGACCTCCTGCACTGGAACTGCGACAGCACGCGCATGCCGGCCGCGATGCACAGCTACTACCTGCGCAACATGTACATGAACAACCTCCTCGCGAAGCCAGGCGCGCTGAGCCTCGCGGGAACGAAGATCGACCTCGGCAAGATCGCGACGCCGGCTTACTTCGTGTCCGCCATCGAGGATCACATCGCGCCGTGGAAAACCACATACACGGGCACGCAGGTGCTGGGAGGCAAGAACCGCTTCGTGCTGTCGGGATCGGGCCACATCGCGGGCATGGTCAATCCGCCCGCGGCCAACAAGTACGGCTACTGGACCAACGAGGCGCTCCCCGACAACCCCGACGCCTGGTTCTCGGACGCCACGCAGCACGAGGGATCGTGGTGGCTCGACTGGCGCGAGTGGGTGAAGCCCTACCTCGGGCGCGAGGTGCCCGCGCGCGTGCCCGGCAAGGGCAAGCTCAAGGTGATCGAGGCCGCGCCCGGAACCTACGCACGCATTCGCGCCGACGCGAAGTAACGCGCGTCAGCGGCCCTGCCGCTGCATGTTGCCGCTGCCGCTTCCGTCCTGGCCCTGTTGCGCGTCGCGCGGCTTGCTGTCCCCGCCGCGGGGCGCGCTGCCGCTCGCATCCGGCGCGGGCTTGGCTTGCGGCACGGGCTGCGGCGCCGCCTGTGGCGCACCGCGCTGATCCCTCGACTGCGCCGGCTGGGGTGCAGCCTGCGGTTGCGCACGGGCGGGCTGCGGGGCGGGCGGCTGCGCCTGCGGCATCTGGGGCTGCGCCTGCACGCGTGAAGGCGAGGACGGTTGCGCTTGCGGCTGCGCGGGCATGGGCTGCGGCGTGCGGGTCATCTGACCTTGCGATTGCGCCTCGCGCTGCGGGGTCTGCACCTGCGGCGACTGCGGTTGCGCGCGTGAAGGCATGGCGCCCTGCGGCTGGGCATACGGCTGCGCAGGCGACACTGCCTGTGGCTGGGCGTACGACGGCGGGCGGCGCGTGTCGTCGCGCTGCATCGCAGGCTGGGCCTGCGTGGGCGTGCGTGTGCTCGGAGAAACGTTGCCGCCCGACGGCTGCGCGAACGGCTGCACTGGCGCGGTCGTCTCGCGCGTCATGTTGCCACCGGAAGTCTGCGGGGAAGACGGCCGCGCGTACGACTGCTGGAACGCGGAAGCAGGCGGCGGCGCGTTCGCGGGTCGCTGGAAAGCCGCGCGGCCCGGATCGGCGCGCACCTGCGGAGCGCCCGACAGCACGGGTGCGGTCGCGGCCTGCTCGCGCGAGACGCGCACGAGATTCTGCTGCACGGGCTGGCGCGCGTAGAGCGCGGACGCCTGCACTGCGGTGACGCCGTTGGGCGCGTTCCAGTTGCGGTACGCCGTGGGCGGCGGGCCGTTCGGCCGCCACACCGTCACGTTCACGGCATAAGGACGGTTGTAGCGATCCCAGCAGCCATGCGAGCAGCGGCCCCACCACGGGCGATACGGCTCGCCCCACGCGAGCGGAACCCAGCCGTACACCGGCCCGCCCGTGCGCACGGCAACGCTCCAGCCCGGCCCGCCCGTCCACGCGACCAGCGCGGGCGCCCACAGGGGGCGCGCGACGTAGACACCGGGGGTCCAGCCCCAGCGTCCACCGATGAAGGCCCAGCGCCCGTAATGGAACGGCGCGTAGCCCCACGGAGCGTAGTCGACCCAGGTGGGTCCCCAGGCGCCGACGTCGACCCAGTACCCGTTGCGATACGGCGCCCAATCGGGGGCAACGTCGTTGGGGTACCAGACTGCACCGTACTCGGGATTCTGCGACCAGGATCCGTATTGCGCGAGGTCGGCCGCACCCACCATCTGCGGCGAGACGTAGCTCGTGGCCGCGACGCGATAGTAGCGATCGCGATCGGCGACCCACGCATCGAAGCCGTCGGCGCCCACGCCGTTCTGCACCGTGGCGTACAGCGGATTCGGTCCGTCCGCCGCCGCGGATTGACCCGGCAGCACCTGCTGGACGGCGCTCGCGGTCTGCACGTTGGCCTCGCCTTCGCGCACGATCACGTAGGTATGCTCGCGATCGGGACTCACGTCGACGCGATAAAGACCGGGGCGCGTGATCGTGACCTGCGCGTTCGGCGTGTCGACGCGAGCGACCTCGCCGCCGTCGAGCACGCGCACGCGGATGCTGACGCGTCCCTGCGCAACGAAGAGCGCGAACTGGCGATCGTCGAGCCGCGACACGTGGACGTTGGTGTCGCCCGCAAGGCGCACCTGCGTGCCGCCGACGTCGATCTCGGCGCGCGCGTCGCGGCCCGCCCACAGGTTGTCGCCGCCCGCGACGGGATAGTTGATGGCCGCCGGCACCCATGCATCGGGCCGGTCCTGCGGCGCAATGAAGAGCTCGCCGCCGACATCCGCCACGCGGCCCACGCGCCCGGGAAGGTCCTCCTGCGCAAGCGCGGGGACCGCGGTGCCGGCCATCGAAATTGCAGCGCACAAAACGGCAGCGCCGCGCAGGGCGCGCTTCACGAGGGGCATGTCGACAGCTTCCATGACGTCTCCTTTAGACGCATAAGACAACGTGCCCGGCCGGAAATTCGTTGACCGGCGCCTGGTGCCGCCAAAGTGGCCCGACTGGGTCAAGGGGGCTGTTTTGCATTAGAATCCTGCGACAAAACAGGCTGCGCGGCGCGCATGCCGACAACTGCTTCAATGCACACACCACCAGAGGAGAAATCCATGCGGAGATTCCGTCCGGCGCGCCTTGCCGCCGCGGTTGCACTCGCACTTTCGGCCGCGACCGCGTCCGCACAATTTACAAACACTTACGTCTTCGGGGACAGCCTGAGCGATGCCGGACAGTATGGCGCGCGCTTCACCACGAACCCCGGCCTGACGCCCGCGATGTACATCGGGCAGTACTACGGCATCACGGTGACCCCTTCCATCACCGGTGGCTACGACTTCGCGCAGGGAGGTGCGCGCGTGAACTCCCCGTCGCCGCTGGTGCCCACGGGCGTACCCGACTACTCGATCGCGCAGCAGGTCAACTTGCTGATCTCGAAGTCGCCTTCGCTCGACCGGAACGCGCTCTACCAGATCCAGGGCGGCGCCAACGACATCTTCACGCTCGCCAACCAGTTCCTGGCGGGGCAGATCACCCAGGCGCAGCTGCAGGGCAGCGTGGCACAGGCCGCCACGGACCTCGCCGCGCAAGTCGTCAAGCTGCGCGCCGCGGGCGCGCAGTACATCATCCTCCAGCAGCTTCCCGACATGGGCAGGACGCCCTTCGCCGCGTCGCTCAACGCGCAGTCGACCTTCTCGTCGCTCTCGGGCCTCTTCAACAGCACGCTCAACGCCGCGATCGCGGCGTCGGGCGTGCAGGTGATCCAGTTCAACACCGCGCTGTTCAGCGCCGAGACCGTGTCCAATGCGGCGCTGTTCGGCTTCGTGAACGCCAGCACGCCGGCGTGCACGACGTCGAGCTCGCTGCAGTGCACGCCCGCGACTCTCGTTGCACCGAACGCCAACATGAACTACGTGTTCGCCGACGGCGTGCACCCGACCACCGGGGCCAACCTGCTGCTCACCCAAGCGATCCTCTCCATGATCACGGGCCCGCAGCAGATGGCGGCCCTCGGCCAGGCGCCGCTCGACGTCGAGCGCGCCAACTGGCGCACGCTCGACAGCCGCATGATGAGCGGCATCGGCGCACCCGGTCCTTCCGGCAAGCTGCAGGCGTGGGCGGCGTACGATTACTCGAGCGCCGACCTCACCGGCACGAGCCTCACCGGCAGCGGCGACCTCAACACCGTTTCCGTCGGCGCCGACATGCGCGTGACCGACAAGATGCTCGCGGGCATCCAGTTCGCCTACACCGAGTACAAGGGCAACTTCGGCAACGGCGGCGGCGACTTCAAGCTGCGAGAGCCGATGATGACGCTGTACACGGGGTACGGCGAAGGCCCGTGGTACCTGGGCGCGACGCTCGGCCTGGGCTCCCTCAGCTACGACACCAATCGCTCGATCGCCCTTGGCCCAACCACGCGCGGCGAGAGCGGCGGCACGTCGGGCTACCACAACCTCTTCCGCGCGCTCGGCGGCTACTGGTTCAAGTACGGCGACTGGGATCACGGCCCGTTCGCCAAGCTCGTGTGGGAAAAGGTCGTCGTGCGCCAGTTCAGCGAGAACGGCAACGACAGCACGGCGCTCACCTACAACCAGCAGGACTTCGACCAGACGCTGTCGAGCATCGGCTGGCAGGTGGCGGGCAACGTGCAGGGCTTCCGGCCGTTCGCGCGCGTGACGTGGGAATACAACTTCGACGCCGAGACGCGCCAGGTTCAGGCCAAGCCCAACACGCTCGCTGGCTGGTACACCGTGCCGGGCTTCACGCAGGACGACAACTGGTGGCTGTTCGACGCCGGCGTCAGCAAGGACTTCGGCAAGGTGACGGGATTCCTCGCCGGCAACGCGACGGCCAGCAAGGGCGACGGCAACTTCTGGGCGATCACGGTCGGCATCAGGGTGCCGCTGTAAGGCGAAAGCGCGCGAGCGAGCGCAGTCCCTCGATCGCGCGCACGCCGTACCACGACGTCCACTCGCCGTCGACGAGCGCCACGGGCTTCCCGTGGCGCTCTTTCATTTCGGCAACGTCGCGCGCGCGAAACGCATAGGGCTCGGACGAAAGCAGGATGCGCTGCGCGCCGTGCCACGCCGCATCGCCTTCGTCGAGTGCGGGATAGCGCGCCGGAGCTTCGGCCGGCACCGTGTCCCATCCGACCAGGGCGAGCGAAGCGCTCACGTACGTCTCGCGCGAAACCGTCATCCACGGATTGCGCCAGATGAGGTAGAGCACGCGCTCGCGCGGCAATGCGCGTGCAGCGTCGCGCACGAACGCGAGCGACGCGTCGAGCTCGTGGCGCAGTGCGGCTGCGCGCTCGCGGCAGTCGAAGGCCTCGCCGAACATCGCGAGCAGCGCGCGGTTGTCCTCCGGCACGAGCGGATGGGTCACGACGACGTTGGGAATGAACTCGCGCGCCGCATCGACGTCCTCGCGCCGGTTCTCGTCGACGTTGACCACGAGATGCGACGGCGCGAGCTCGCGCAGGCGCGCGAGGTCGGGATCCTTGGTGCCGCCCACCTTGGGCACGCGCCGCGCCTCGCGTGGATGGATGCAGAAACCCGTGCGCGCGACCACACAGGGCCCCAGTCCGAGCGCGAACAGGAGCTCGGTGAGGCTCGGAACGAGCGAAGCGATGCGCAACGTCAACCGGGCGCCGCCGGTCCGCCGCAGGGCGCGCGGGGCGTCGTCTCGGAGGACAGCGAGCGGAGAATCATGACGAGCGTGCGGGCCGTCATTCCCGCGGCTTGCGTGCGCGCCTCGCCACGATCCGGTCGAAGAGCCAGCGCGGGACGCAGCGCAGCGCGCGTCCGAGCAGCGCCATCTGCCACGGCAGCACGTAGAAGCGCTTTCGGTCCTCGATGGCGTTGGCCATGAGGACTGCAGCCCTGTCGGCCGTGATGAGGAACGGCATCCGGTACGGATTGCGCGCGGTGAGCGGCGTCTCCACGAAGCCGGGGCAGATCGTGACCACCGACACGCCGGTGCCACGCAACTCGACGCGCAGCGACTCGAGATACGTGATGGCCGCCGACTTGGACCCGCAGTACGCCCCCGAGCCCGGCAGGCCGCGAAAGCCCGCGACGCTCGCCACTCCCGCCAGCACGCCCCGGCCTTCCTTGCGCATGGGCACGACGAACGGCGCGAACGTGTGCACGATGCCGAGCACGTTGGTCTCGAAGATGGCCTTGAACACCTCGAGATCCTCCGGCGCCTCGGTCAACACACCGCGCGAGATGCCCGCATTGGCGATGACGACGTCGGGCACGCCGAAGCGCTCGATGAAGTCCGCCGCGGCACGCGCGAGATCGCCCGCCTCACGCACGTCGCCACGGTAGGTGGCGACGGTGGCGCCGCCAAGACTTGCCGCGAGCTTCGCCAGTTCGGCCTCGCGCCGCGCGACGAGCCCGAGGATCGCACCCTTGGCGGCGTAATGACGCGCAAGCGCCTCACCGAGGCCCGACGAGGCGCCGGTGAGAAAGACGCGCATCGCGCGAGTGTGCCGCTAGGACTTCGGACGTTCGGCGCGGGCCTTCTGCACCAGCGCGTCGATTGCGCCGGGGATCGCCGCGTGGCCGCCGGGCATGCGCTCGGGACCCGTCGTGAACTTGCCGTCGACGATGATCGTCGGAACGGACTGGATCTGGTAGGCCTGCGCAAGCTGCTTCGCGCGCGCGACCTTGCCGTTGATGCCGAACGAGTTGAAGAGCTCCTCGGCCTTCTTGCGGTCCACACCCTTGGCGGCGACCCAGTCGAGGAAGTCCTTCTCGTTCCACAGCGGCGTGTTGCGCGAGTGGAGGGCGACGAACACCTCGGGCGAGAGCTTGTCCTCGTTCAGCCCCTCGAGCGTGTAGTACGCCTTGGCGAGGTTCTCCCAGCGAGGCTGGAACATCACGGGGATGCGGCGGAACGTCACGTCGGCGGGCTTGGTCTTGAGCCATGCCTGCAGGTTGGGCTCGAGCTCGCCGCAATGCGGGCAGCCGTAGGAGAAGAACTCGATCACCTCGATGTTCTTGCCCGTCTCGACCGGGACCGGATTCTTGAGGCGGACGTAGTTCGTGCCTTCGGCAAGGCCCTGCGCGGCGGCGCCCGCGGCCAGGGCCGCGAATGCAAGTGCGGCCACACCCGATGCGGCGCTGCGGATGGATCGGATCACGATGTTGGTCATGCAAGCTCCTTACTTGGTCGGCGCGGTACGCGCGCCCTGCGATTGTCTTGGTGCGTGCCGCCGGCCCTCCGGTTCCTCGCGACCGGACGGACGGTCATTCAACGCGCGTGCTCAGAATTTGATGACCGCGACGTCGAAACCGCTTCGCGTGAGATCGCCGCGAATGCGGTTCAACTCCTCGGTGTTGTCGTACGGGCCGAGCCTTACGCGGTAGCGCGTGCCCTTGTCCGGCACGGTGCCCTGCTGGATGCTCGCCTGCCAGCCCGCGAACGCAAGCCGCGCCTTGAGGTTCTCGGCGTCGCTCTCCGTCGCGAACGAGCCGGCTTGCAGCCAGAAGCGCTCGGGCAGCTTGGCGGCCGCCGTGGGCTCCGCGGACGCGACCTTGTCGGGCGCCTTCTCCGCAGTCTTGGCCGGGGCTTTCTCTTCCGCCTTGTCGGGGGCCTTGGCCGCCGTCTTCTCGGCCGCCTTCTCGGGCGTCTTCTCGGCGCCGCTCTTCGCCTGATCCACGACCGTGCGGTCCGGCGACTTCCTGGCCTCGGCCTGGACCTTGGGCTCCTCGACGCCGGGCAGGATCTTGTAGAAATCGAATCGCGGCTTGTCGTTCGAGGCTTCCGCCTTGGACGCGCGCGAGGGATCGCGCGGTGCCTGCGCCTCCTTGCCCGCCTGCGCCGGGAATGGTCCGTTGGCGCGCATCAGGTAGTAGGCAACGCCGGCCGCCAGGCCGAGTCCCAGCACGAGGCCGATGAAGACGCCGATGAGCGTGCCGCCGGCATCGCCGCGGCGCGGACCGCGGGGTCGCGCTGGGGCTCGTCGTTGGGCGGTCGTCATACCGATGGGCATCCCTGCATCACATCTGTTCCGGCGCCGAGATGCCGAGCACCGCGAGGCCGTTCCTCAACACCTGACCCGTCGCCACCGCCAGCGCGAGCCTGCTCGCCCGGACCGCGGGTTCGTCGACCAGGAACCGCTCGGCATTATAGTAACTGTGGAATTCCTGGGCCAAATCCTTGAGGTAGAACGTGACCTGATGCGGCGCCAGTTCGCGCGCGGCGGCGGCCAGCTCCTCGGGGAAATCGGCGATCCGCCGCAAGAGCGCCGTCTCGTAGAGGCTCGTCAGCGCGGAGAGGTCCGCCTCCCGCATGCGCAGCGCGGCCTCGGCCGGTGGAATGCCCGCCTGCCTCAGCACCGAGCAGACGCGCGCGTGCGCGTACTGCAGGTAATACACGGGATTCTCTTCCGACTGCGAGCGCGCGAGGTCGACGTCGAACGTGAACTCGGTATCCGCCTTGCGCGACACCAGGAAGAAGCGCACGGCGTCGCGCCCCACCTCGTCGATCAGCTCGCGCAGCGTGATGTACCCGCCGGTGCGCTTGCTGATCTTCACTTCCTCGCCGCCGCGCATCACGCGCACCATCTTGTGGATCATGTAATCGGGGTAGCCCTCCGGCACCCCCATCGCAAGCGCCTGCAGCCCGGCACGCACGCGGGCGACGGTGCCGTGGTGGTCACCGCCCTGGATGTTGATGACCTTGCGGAACCCGCGCTCCCACTTGGTGACGTGATACGCGACGTCGGGCACGAAATACGTGTAGCCGCCGTCGGACTTGCGCATCACGCGGTCCTTGTCGTCGCCGAACTCGGTCGTGCGCAGCCACAGTGCGCCTTCGTGCTCGTACGTCCTGCCCGATGCGACGAGCCGCTCGACGGTGGCATCGACGCGGCCGTCCTTGTACAGCGAGCTCTCGAGGTAGTAACGGTCGAACTTCACGCCGAACGCGGCGAGGTCCTCGTCCTGCTCCTTGCGCAGCTCGGCGACGGCAAAGCGGCGAATCGCTTCGATGTCGGACAGGTCGTGGCCTTGCGCGTCGAGAAATCGCCGCGCGATCTCGCGGATGTATTCCCCGTGATAGCCATCCTCGGGAAATGCCGCCGACTCGCCAAGGAGCTCCTTGGCGCGCGCGCGCACCGAGACCGCGAGGTTCTCGATCTGCTGTCCCGCATCGTTGTAGTAGTACTCGCGGGTGACCGACGCACCCTGGCCCGCGATCAAATTGGCGAGCGCGTCGCCGAGGGCCGCCTGCCGTCCGTGTCCCACATGCAGCGGACCCGTCGGATTCGCCGACACGAACTCCAGCATGACCTGCTCGCCGGCCCGCGCCCGCGACCCTCCGTAGGCGGCGCCCTCGGTGAGGGCGCGAGCCACGACCGATTGCCGCGCCGCGGGCGTCAGCGTCACGTTGATGAAGCCCGCGCCCGCGACCTCCGCCCCCGCGATCCACGGCGAAGGCGGCATGGCGGCGACGATGGCGGAGGCAAGGTCGCGCGGATTGCGCTTCGCGATCTTGGCGAGCGCCAGCGCAACGTTCGCGGCATAGTCGCCGTGTGCCGCGGACTTCGGGCGCTCGACTGCGACGGGCGTGCCGGCGTGCTCGGGCACCGCGATGGCAATCGCGTCGGTCAGTGCGCGTACGACGCAGGCTTTGGGATCGGTCACGGCTTCGGGTATCGCTGCAGGGGGCACGAGTTGACCGGCCGCAGGTCCGGTCGAACGAGCAATCTCGCTAAGCATCAAATTATACCGGGAGGGCTATCCGAACCCCGCGGGATCCACGTCGAGCGACCATCGAGTGCGGCGCCCGGGCAGACGCTCGATCTCCTCGCGCCATGCGGGCAGGAACCGCTGCAGCGCGCCCCGCCGGCCGCTCTGCACGACGAGTTGCCCTCGCTCGTAGCCGGCGCGCCGCGCGAGCAACGCGCTGACCGGCGAGAACACTTCGACTTCCGGATGCGCGCCGCGCAAGTCGACGCCGATCTCGTGCGCCGCCGCGAGGAACCCGTCCACGTCCGCGCGCCGATGCGCCTCGGCGGAGAGCAGCGCGGCGTGCGTGTACGGTGGCAGCAGCGCCGCTTCACGCTCGGCGAGCAGCGCCTCGGCAAGCGTCGCGTAGTCATGCGCGAGGAGTGTCGTGTAGACGGGGTGCTCGGGAAAGTCCGTCTGCACGATCACCTCACCCGCGCTTCCCGCGCGGCCCGCTCGTCCCGCGACCTGCACGAGCAGCGCGCCAAGCCGCTCGGTGGCGCGAAAATCGGCGCTGTAGAGCGCGTTGTCCCCGCCGAGGATGCCCACCAGCGTGAGGCGCGGAAAGTCGTGCCCTTTCGCGAGCATCTGGGTGCCGACCAGGATGTCGATCGCATTGGCCTCCACCTGGTCGCGTACCGCCGCGAAGGCATGCCGCGAGCGCGTGCTGTCGCGGTCGACGCGTGCGATGCGCGCTTCCGGAAAGGCCGCCGCGAGCCCGCGCTCCAGCCGTTGCGTGCCGAAGCCCAGGGGCAGGAGATCCACGTTGCCGCACGTGGGACACGCGCGCGGCACGCGCTCGACGTGACCGCAGTGATGGCACTGGAGCGAAGGCGGCGAGCGATGCACGGTCAGGCGCACGCTGCAGCGCGGGCATTGCGATTCCCACTTGCACGCGGCGCACACGAGGGACGGCGCGAAGCCGCGACGGTTCACGAAGACGAGAGACTGCTCCTGCCTCGACAACCGCTGCGCGATGGCGGCACGCAGCGCGTCGCCGATGCCGTCGCCCATCGCCGCCTCGCGATGAGGCGCAAGGTGCACGACGGGAAGCTTGGCCCTGGGATCCGCGCGATGCGGAAGGTCGAGCCGGCGATAGCGGCCCTCCTTCGCGGCCAGCCACGTCTCGAGGGATGGCGTGGCGCTTCCGAGGATCACCGGGACGTCGCGGCGATGCGCGCGCCAGATCGCGGCGTCGCGCGCGTGATAGCGCACGTTGTCCTGCTGCTTGTACGAGGCGTCGTGCTCCTCGTCGACCACGACCAGGCCGAGCGAAGGCAGCGGCGCGAAGACGGCAAGGCGCGTCCCCAGCACGAGATGCACTTCGCCGCTTGCGGCGGCGCGCCACGCATCGCGCCGCTCGCCCGCGGGCAGCGCGCTGTGCATGAGCGCAACGCGCAGGCCGGGACGCGCGGCGCGCATTCGATCCACGAGCTGAGGCGTGAGGTTGATCTCCGGCACGAGCATCAGCACCTGCCCACCGCTCTGGATGACCGCATCGGCGACGGCGAGGTAGACCTCGGTCTTGCCGCTGCCGGTGATGCCGTTCAGCATCAGCGCCGCATAGCGGCCGAGCGAGGTCACTGCAGTCGCGATGGCATTCGCCTGCGCATCGTTGCACGCGGTTGCGGTTCGCGGCGCAGGCAGCCTTGGCGCGGCGACGAAGCCCGCCCGGCGCCATTCGCGCAGGATCGACTTCTCGTGCGTCGTGAGTGCGGCGACGGCCGGGCACTCGCGCGCGATGGCCTCGGCGTCCTCGGGCGTCAGCGTGGTCACGCCGCCCATGCCCATGCGCGCGCCGCCGGCGGTGACGGTGCCGGGCATGATGGTCATGACGTTGGCGCCGAGGTTCTGGATCTGCGCCTGCACGGCCGCGCGCGCCCCCTGCCCGATCGCCAGCGTCGCGATCACGGCGGCGACGCCGATCACGATGCCGAGCACGGT